>JBEIQF010000222.1:0-5877 GCA_040376635.1 Halobacteriovoraceae bacterium | reverse complement strand
TGGAGAGATCGTGCCTGTTCCGCTTGATCCTGAATCAGGTCTCGTTCTGCGTTCTTTGTTATACACTCCTGAAAAAAACAAATGGTTCTTCGGAACTGAGGCCATCTCGGAATACGTTAATCACGAAGGTGAGGGCCGCTTTTTCCGTTCTATCAAAAAGTTCTTACCAGAGCCCGGTTATTCCGGAACATCTGTTCACAATCGTAACCTCGGCATTTCGGAACTCGTTGCAACTTTCCTAGGTGAAATGAGAAAGCGCGCTGATATATTCACCGGCAAGAAAGTTGAAAGGCTCATTCTCGGTCGCCCCGCACTTTACTCCCTCGACAAGGACAACGATCAGCTCGCCCAGGATCGTATGCAAAAGGCAAGTGAGATCGCCGGCTTCAAGGAAGTGATCTTCTGTCCTGAGCCGATTGCGGCCGGACTTGATTATCAGTCTGCAGATAAAAAAGAAAAAATTGTTCTCATCACAGACTTTGGTGGTGGTACGTCCGACTTTACCTTGATGAAGTTTCACCAAGGAAAATACTCTCAAGAAGATATTCTTGGTTTGTCTGGTGTATTCATTGCTGGTGACGTTCTCGACGGTGTGATGATGAGAGATTTCATCTCCCCGCACTTCGGATCTCAGTTTGAATACAAACTACCAGGAAGCACAAACACTCTCCAGTTTCCAAGAAACTTACTTAAAAAAATATGCTCTCCCGCCCACATCACTCACTTGCGTGAGAAAGACACGTGGGAATTTCTAACGCACATCAAGGCGTTTGGTCTCTCTGAACTTGATCAGCGCAGAATGAAAAATCTCCTGACTTTAGTTGAATGCCAGTTGGGTTTCCCGCTCTTCCATGAAATTGAAAAAGTGAAAGTAAAACTTGGAAAAGAACCAAATACTCCCTTTCATTATTCATTCCTGGATATGAATGTAGAGCAGGATGTAACAGCAGCTGGATATCGCATATCTGTTCGTCCGACAGTTCAGGAAGTCATGGATGTCATGATGGATGTTTTTAAGCAGTCTGGATTATCAGTGAATGATGTAGATGAAGTTGTCTTAACTGGTGGTACATCTCAATTCCCACTTATCCGCGAGGAACTCACTCGCATTTTCGGGAAAGAGAAACTCTCCGAGCACAATATCTATCAGTCAGTAGTGAATGGGTTAGCGCAATTCGCCCTTAGAAGAAACTAACGGCAACTGAATCACAAAACAGTGCCCCTTCTCATCATGATCATAATAAAGATCACCGTTATGCTGATGAATGATTTTCTTCGCGATAGAAAGTCCGAGCCCTGTGCCTTTTGAAATATCTTTTGTCGTATAGAACGGTTCAAAAATTTTATCGACAATGACTTTGCTCACACCCGGGCCATTATCATAAACTCTCATCATCATGTTCTGGCCGACTTTCTCACAGGCAATAGAAATCTTAGGTCGATAAACATTTTCAATGGCATCCAGAGCATTCATCACTAGATTCAAAAGCACTTCAGAGAGCTGAACGCGATTAGCGAAGATCTCAGTATCAAGACAGTCACAGGAAATAATTTCAATATCAAGATTGATCTTCCGGGTTCTGAATGAGGTAAGGGCCTTAATATCATCGAGAAGTTCTCTAAGCTTGAATCGAACCGGACTTTCACGGGATGTATCTTTCGAGAGCATACTCAAAGAACTCGCCACCCGGTCAATTCTTTCAATCGTGTCATCCTGGGTATTCATTTTCATGTTCAGGAAATTTATATCGATCTCATCTTCCCTCAAGGCGTACCTGATGACCTCATTATTCGTTCGCATGATCGTGAGTGGATTTTTAATTTCGTGAGCAATCTCGGCAGCGAGAATACCAATCGCCGCAAGTTTTGAAATGTGAGCAGTCTTATTTCTTTCCTGCTCAATCATCAATTTCGTTTCAGTCTCTTTCGTGACATCTTTAAAAACGGCCCCAACCCCAAGGAGAGAACCATTTGAATCAAAATAGGGAAAGCGGGTTGAATGGAAATAGGCCATTCTTTCATGACCCCAGGAAATCGTTTCAAAAAAATCATGCGCACTTAAAGTATCGAGAACAATCTTTTCATTCGCCTGAATATTAGTGGCAACTTCAGGATGCAGAACATTTTCTATTTTTCGGCCAATGAGTTCTTCCTTACTCACACCTGCAGTTTCAAGGAACATTTTATTGGCATAGATGTATTTACCTTCAAGATCTTTAATACAAACAAGGCTTGGCAGAAGATCAAGAACATTTCTAAAGAAGGCCCTTTCCTTTTTGACTTCATTCTCAAGTCTTACTTTAGCAGTGATATTCCGGAAGGTCGTAAATGCCCCGACAATCTTCCCTTTCTCCATGATCGGTTTACCGTTCACTGAAAGAATAATTCCCTCGGGATGATTAGAGTTTTTTGTCATGACCAAATAGTCGGAGTATGTCTCACCTTTCAGTGCCTTGAGCATAGGGAGATCATCAACCGCTAAATATACATCTGAATCTACGTAAAAGAGTTTAAAATGTTGAGCCCATTCACTCGGATCAACGTCATGAGGCCCAGAGGCAAGAAGATGTCTTGCCGATTCATTCCAGTAGACAAATTTTTTCTGAGAATCAGCAATAATAACTGCATCAACAATTGAACTGCAGATTGTTTCGAGGGGAGAATCACTGTCTGTAAGCATTTGATGCAAATCCATAAGGATAAGCATAGTGGGATGCCACGAAGAAGGAAAGGAAGTTAATCTAAATTAAAACGGCCGTACGAGACGGCCGTTTTACATCCACGTTGCTGAATTTTTTCAAATTGGCCAACTACTTTGACTTGCATCTTGGTAGTCGTGGACTTGTTTTCATTATAGTCACACGACCTTAAAATGCCTTCTAAAAATCCTCTTAAGGATGAGCGGGATAGTCAGTATAGCCTGATGCCCCCGGAGCATAAATTGTCTGAAAATTCGTTTCATTCAAAGGGAGATTTTCAGCAAATCGCTTTGGCAAATCTGGATTAGAAATAAACGGTACTCCGAATGATACAGCATCAGCAAATCCAGTTTCGATGACTTTCTCAGCAGCTTCCTTGGTGAATTTTTCATTCGCAATATATACGCCACCGAAAAGTTTTTTGATAAGTGGTCCAATACTATCTTCACCCTGGTATTCGCGGGCGAAAATAAACGCAATTTTTCTCTTACCAAGTTCCTGTGCCAGGTATCCAAACGTCACTGAAGGACTTGAGTCTTTAATATCATGAGAATCTCCTCGCGGAGCAATGTGAACTCCAACGCGATCCGCTCCCCAGACAGAAATCGCCGCATCAACAACCTCAAGCATAAGACGTGCACGATTTTCTACTGATCCACCATATTGATCAGTTCGTTTATTTGTTCCATCCTGAAGAAACTGATCTAGTAGATAACCATTGGCACCGTGAATTTCTACACCATCAAAGCCGGCGAGTTTTGCGTTCTCTGCACCTTTTCTATAGGCCTCAACGATTTCTGGAATCTCACGAGTCTCTAGCGCTCGTGGAGTCACATATTCTTTTTCGGGACGAACAAGACTCACGTGTCCTTTGGGAGCAATCGCCGAAGGGGCAACCGGGAGTTCACCATTTAAAAACATCGGATCTGAAATTCTTCCGACGTGCCAAAGTTGCATGAAAATCTTCCCGCCGCGATCGTGAACAGCTTTTGTGATTTTTTTCCATCCATCAACCTGTTCCTGAGACCAGATGCCCGGAGTATTTGCATAACCAACACCCATTGGAGTGACTGACGTTGCTTCCGTTAGAATCAAACCTGCAGTTGCTCTCTGGCCATAGTATTCGGCCATCAGGTCATTTGGGATTCTTTGTTCACCGGCACGAGCTCTGGTAAGAGGGGCCATGATGATTCTGTTCTTAAGTTCTAGAGTTCCGATTTTGAGAGGTTTTAAAAGCACTGACATAGAGACTCACTGGTTAGTTTTTATGGAGGAGATGGATGGATTTGAACCACCGAATAACAGGTTTGCAAGCTGTTCCCTTGAACTCTCGGGCACATCTCCATGATAATGCATCAATATCAGATACATTAAACCCGGCCGGGTTTAAATGCAACAATAAAAAGTACAATTATAAAAAATTGTGGTAACATTTCTTCATGGTAGATACCCGATTTTCTGTATCGGTCCAGATTATGATGACGCTGGCCTTTCACAGTGACGAACTTCTTAATTCTGATGGCCTCGCCAAAGTCCTTAAAACGAATCCGACGTTTATCCGTAAACTCGTGTCGAATCTTGTTGAGGCCCGCCTCGTTGAAAGCTTTCGCGGCAAAGGCGGCGGAATTAAAATTGCTCAGGCACCTTCTGACATCACCCTCAAAGATATCTACATCGCTTCTACCGAAGAAAAGAAACTGATTTCTCGCCACAAAAAACCAGTTATCAAAGCTTGTCCCATCAGTTGCTGCATCGAAAACGTACTCGATGAAATACTTGACGGAATTGAAGCATCAACTAAGAGTTCTCTCGCTAAAAAAAGCCTGCAGGACCTCATGAAGAAAGTATCAAAGTAATCAGTTATCTGAAGACTGCAAAATGCCATGCTCACCAAGGTTACCTATCATCAGGTTAACGAAGTGAGGTTCCAATGAGTACTGAATCAATCTGGCAGGCCTTTTCCGACGATACTGACTTCCCTGCCTTTCACGGCATGACCAAAACAGATGTCGTTATTATAGGCGCCGGAATGACTGGCATAACATGTGCGCAACTTTTAAAAGAACAAGGACTCAAAGTTATTGTTCTTGAGGCACTGAAAGTTGGTGTGAGTAATACCGGTCACAGCACGGGAAACCTCTATGAGATGATGGGAAAAGATCTCATCCAGATCAGGAAGAAATATAATCCAGATGTCGTTAAGCAAATTCTGGATTCAAGAAAAATGGCCGTTGATTTTGTTGAGGAAACTATAACTAAATTCAACATTGATTGTGACTTCATCAGAGTACCGTGGATTTACTATACGGCGATTCCTGAGATGGTAAAACTTATTGAGAAAGAATATTCAATCTGCCAGGAAGCAGGTCTTGATATTGAATATTTCACGCCTGAACATCAGTCACTTCATTCTGTGAAAAGTGTACGTGTAGAAAATCAGGCGCAGTTCAATCCCCTTCGTTATGTTCAAAAGCTTGCAAAAGTTTTGAATGCGGATAATTGTGATATTTATGAGAACACCATCGTTAGAAACGTCTCCGTTAAAGATGACGTTTGTACCGTTGAAACGGATGACGGAGTCATTGAATGTTCGCAAGTGATTCATGCCACTCACACACCAAAAGGTGTTTCTGCCTATCACACTCTGGTTGAGCCCCATCGGGAATATGGAATTGCCTGCAAAATCCGTGATCCGCAGCATCCGCCAGGAATTTATTTCGGGTACTATAATCAAAAATCCATTTACTCCACTCGTATTTATTCAAGAAACAATGAACATTATTTGATTGTCGTAGGTTCCCCTCATAAAGTCGGACACGAAAGTACGACTGAGCACATGAGAGAACTTGAAGAATTTGCGGCCAAACAATTTCATGTGATTGAGTTCACTCATCGTTGGGGTGGGCAACATTACAGGCCAGCGGATGAAATCCCTTACATCGGAAGAAAAGGCGGATCAGATTCCAGAATTTTTGTTGCCACTGGTTTTTCCACTCATGGACTCGTGTATGGAGTGGTGGCCGCAAGAATCATCAAAGACCAGATCATGGGAATTGAGAATCAGTATGAAAAACTCTATTCCGCTACAAGATTCACTCCGGTTAAATCAGCGAAGAATTTCATCAGGGAAAATGCGTCTGTCTTCTATGATCTCGTGAAAGATTATATGCGAAATGAT
>JBEIQF010000304.1:0-4140 GCA_040376635.1 Halobacteriovoraceae bacterium | reverse complement strand
CGTTTTGAAGAGAGATTTGAGAAACGTGAAACGGGTTACTTCTATCTCTTAAGTAAAAAAGTTGGCGGTGAAAAAGTCGGCTCCATTACATTCGGAACTCTTCACCGAATCAAGATCATCACGTACCGTCTGATCATTCAGGGCCTCAAAACCCTTATCAAACGCTCACGCTTTGAAATGAATCTTCTTCCGTTAACAACAGAAGAACTCATTCAAAGAATGATTCACGGATTACTTCGTAGAGGGATTTCTCATCGTAAGGATTAAACTAAGGTTTAAACCAGCACAGAGGTCTCGTTAAAAATTCAAGGCCCGCTTTCAACGTATCAAAACGACATTGAGGCAATGGATGCGTGCGATTGATATTCTCAGCAATAGATTCATCAGGAGTTTCAATCTTCGGATGAACAAGGCTTCTGTTATCTGCATAAAATGCAGTCACAACAAGAGCAGCATCAATTGTTCTCGCACAAACATCGTCACCCTTGCAGTATTTCATCGAAGTTTCACTTGCTGCTCTCGCAGTTAGTTTTCCAACAATACGCTTGAAGCACTCTCTCGTTGACCAGAAATCAGCCTGTCCTTCTACCGACAACTTGTTGTGTTCATCTGAAAATGGCATGCCTCCGTAAAGGTGGCCTACTTCATGACAAAGAATGAGCGCGAAAGAATCTTCCGAGCCACCTTTAAGTCCTGAAGCTCCACCATAAACAATCACCTGATCGGTTTCCCATCGACGGGCAAAGGCCTGCGCCCAGTCTTCGTTATAATCCGTAAGAAACTCGAGTTTTCTTCCCGAGGCCCCGGCCATGGCCTGAAATTCAGTTTCAAGGACCTTGATCACGGCATGGAATCTCGCCTTCGGAAGCTTGGTTCCGGTAGGCCTCATGAGCTCGCCTTCCATGCTCGCATGGACATTCAGGGAGATAAGGATTGTGAGAAGGAAAGCTTTCATTCCTCAATCTTAAACTAACTCAATGCGTCAATGATAGTTTTTCCACCACGCTTTGACAGAGCGCCTCACCTCACGGCACTTTAAACTATGACTAAGTTTTTCATCCTGCTCACTTTTTGTGCTGCGTTTGCTTTTGCCGGTTCCCGTGAGGAAGCGAGCGATATTCTTTTGAAGTTTAAGAATGAGACTGGTGTGACTCGTCGTATGGATCTCATCTCAAAAACTTTCCTGGGTCTTCCTTACGGTAAAGGTGGCCCTCTTGGTGAAGGTCCTGAAGCAAAATACGATCAGGATCCTCTGTACCGCTTCGACACATTTGATTGCACGACTTATGTTGAAACGATCATGTCACTTGCTCTAGCTCGTGATGTGAATGAATTTGAAGTTCATCAGGATAAAATCCGTTATGAGAACGGCGAAGTTGATTATTTAAAACGTAATCACTTCACAGATCTTCAATGGATTCCCTTCAACGTTCAGAATGGATACATGACTGAGATCAACCACACAGTGGCCGCACCTTCTGATATCAAGATCGCTGAAGCTTTGATTAATTTCCCGGGATGGCTTAAATCCATCACATTAGAGCAATTGGTTGTACCTTCTGCTTCTCAAAGTGAAAGAGAATCTCTTCTCGCAGAACTTCACGGAGAAGCTGCGAACTATGTCGCTCGTCCGGCACAAGTTTCATATATCGCGATTGATACAATCGTTGCCCGTCCGGCGATGCTGAATAAGATTCAGTCCGGAACAGTTGTCAATTTTGTAAGACCAAACTGGGATTTAACGACTGTGGCCGGAACTCATCAGAACATTTCTCACCAGGGCTTTTTGTTCCGTGTAGGAAAAGTTCTTTATCTTCGTCACGCAAGTACTTCTGGAAGTGTGACTGAACTTCCCTTCATTGATTACCTGAAAAAATTTGTGAATCATCCGACGCTGAAAGGCATTCATCTCATGAGAGTGAATCAGTTATAATAAAGCCCATCTGGATTTGCTCCCATAAAACAAGCATCAAAGACATGCTTACTGACTTTCGGTAGTTTTCTCAGTTCCCTGATACTCATAATCTCAAAATGATCTTCATCACAGAAACTTTGTCCCATAGGATCAAGATCGTTATCCGTCGTACGCCATTCCCAATGATTGTAGCGATTGAGATCAATCGGATTTGAATACGAGTAAAGAGACTTCTCACCTTTCACATTAAAGTAGAATTCAAAATAACTCATGACTAGTTCATGGATGTTTTTGAAAACCGGATCACGTCCGCGAAGAAGTGTCGTATTGGATTTCGATAAACTTCCCCACCCGTGCTTACCTTTATAAACAGTAATCACATGATGATCATCCCGTTCGGCCACAAGATCAACCATCATCGGTTTGTGTCCTTGTAACTCAAGCGCTGCGGCCGCAAGGAGCCCACCTTCAAGACAGTGACCATCATTTGTCATCATCACATAGCGGGGAGAAATAGCTGCATTGACTGTGTTGTAGGCCATCTGATCAAGATGGCGCTGAATCTTTTCAGGATTGCTGAGAGATTTAAGGAATTTCTTCTCAGAAGGTGTCCACATCCTAAACTACTTCAATAACAAGATGCTGGATGTTGAAATTCTTCTGGATCATATCACGGTAATCAGCAGATTTCTGATTCTGATTTCTTCTGATAATAATCTCGCAACCAATTGAACCCGGTGCAAGTTTCCATAAGTGCATATCAACAACTTTTGATCCGTCGATCTCAAGAGTCTTCACTAAGCTATCTCGATCAATAGATCCATCGTGAGCATCCAGTAAATCCATACCTGATTGTCTGATTAATCCAACAGACCACTTCAAAACCACTAATCCGCCAAGAATTCCAACGGCCGGATCAAGCCAAGACCAACCCTGCCACTTACCAAGTAAGAGAGCAAAAATTGCAAGCACTGAAGTTAAAGCATCAGTCAGGATATGAACATAAGCACTCTCATGATTATGGTCATGAGCATGCCCATGAGAATGAGAGTGTGAATGTGAGTGATGCGAATGAGAGTGCGCCGGAGCTTTTGGAGCTAATTTATTCGGTTTGTGACTATGACCGTGCCCATGATCGTGATTGCAGTGAGCGTGATCATCTTTGTGAGTATGAAAATCAAGAGTCCCTTGAGTTTCTTCCGGATGGCCTTGATGCAAAATCATGGCACACACGAGATTCACGAAAAGACCAATGCTCGCAACAATCAAAGCTTCGTTGTAGTGAATCGGCTGATTATCATAAAAATGCTTGATCGATTCGATGATCATCGAACCCGCAATCAGAACAAGAAAAAGAGCACTCGTGTAGCCACCTAGAGATAAAATCTTTCCGCCGCCGAAAGTGAAACTCGCGCGGAATTTTGGATGGCGATAAAGATAATAAACAACAAGAGACAAAAACAGGGCAAGTGTATGCGAGGCCATGTGCCAGCCGTCTGCAAGTAGCGCCATTGAACCCGACCAATAACCTACGCCCACCTCAACAAACATCGTAACGAGCGTAATGATCGTAACCCATTTGGTTTTCTTTTCGTTGGCGAGAAAAACGCCACTGTCTTTGTGTTCAATACTACAGTTCTGTTGCATGGATTCTCCTGGCACCATTTTATCTTTTTGAGGGAAAAAAGTCCAAAAGTCCGGCACTCGCACCACCAATAATCATGATCATGGCAATAAAAGTTGTGGAAACTATCTCCTGACCCGCAAAAAAGACCAGTCCCAGAGTGGAAAGTACGGGAGTCAGGTAGGCCAGGGCACCCATTACCCGTGAATCGCCAAACCGGAGGGCCACATCCCAGCAGTAAAATGCTATACCAAAGGGCCCGATTCCCATCAGGGCAAGTTTCCAGGCATCGTGAAATTGGAGGACAACTCTTGGTTCAATCAGGGCATGGACAATGAAACAAAGAATGCCGGAGACAAGACAAAAACTTCCAATGGCCCAGACTGAAGTCGCAGGCATTTTCTTTTTTCCAATCGAATATAACGGCCACGTTACGGCAGCTAAAAAGGCCAGGAAATAACCGATCATGTTTTCTTTCCTGAGCTCTCCGCCTTTACCAGCCACAAGGAAGACACTTCCCGTGATCGAGAGAACGGCCCCGACGATGTGATATGTTTTGAGTTTAGTTTCACGAAAAAAAACCGGAGTAAGAATCACCATG
>JBEIQF010000248.1:0-5366 GCA_040376635.1 Halobacteriovoraceae bacterium | reverse complement strand
GGTCTTTGGGAGGCGGTGAATACTTGCACTTTTTCGTCATTTCCCACGAGAGATCGCGCGATCTTGTGAAGAATGATTTATCTGTAAAATCAAAATGCTCATCTTGCCTAAAAGGTTCAACCAAAAATTCCATCATCTCCAGGTAAATATCTCTCACGTCCTGGCCTTCTCTTGGATCCATGAACTTTAGTTTGATAGATTGATCGATAATCTTTTCAGCATCACGGTTGTAGGAAGAGAGGAGGATGTCCCTGTAACCCCGGATGAATTCTTCGGAATAGACTTTCACGGCCCCAAAATCGAGGAGGGCGATCTTATTCTCTTTTGTGATGAGAAAATTCCCCGGATTTGGATCAGTCTGAACCATACCATGGACAAAAACTTCCTCGAGATAAAGCTTCATCATGAGATCAGAAAGTTTCTCCCGGATTTTCATGTCCGGACTTGTTTCAAGCCACTGAGAGAAGGAAACTCCCTCGATAAATTCCTGTGTCAGCACTTTCCCTGTTGAATACTCTTCGTACGCCTTGGGAATGATATAGGGAGAGTTCTTAAACTTCTCCTTATAAAGAAGATGCATCATGAGCTCATTGTTATAATCAGATTCCTTCATCAGAACTTCTTTTACTTCCTGAAAAAACGGCGAAAGATCTGTCTCGCGTTTCCCCTGAAAAAAGTTCGCCTGCTTCACGATTATCTCAAGGATCTTCATATCAGAAGGAATGGATTCAGCTACGCCCGGATATTGCACCTTTATGACAACGTCATTTCCATTAAGGGTCGCTTTGTGTACTTGCCCGATACTTGCGGCGGCAATAGGAGTCCGGGAGATATCTTGATAATGAGAGTATTTCTCGCCAAGTTCCTCTTTCAGGACTTTTTCAATCTTATTGAAATCGAGAAACGTGGATTGGTGATGAAGCTGTTCGAGAACTTTTACAATTTCTGGCGGAAGATAATCTCCCATATCTAGTGAGAGGAGTTGTCCGACTTTCATACTGGCACCCTTCAATTGAGAAAGGGTTTTCACCATATCCTGGGCCATCTGAACCTTTGAAAGAAGTTTGTCCTTTTCATTCTCCCACGTCTTCAAACGCGACGAGGCCTCCTCGATAGCGAGCTTCGAAGCGAGGCCTAAAAGCTTTGTGCCTCGGCCAAATAGAGATGTAGGGATCTTACTCAAGACTTCCTCCAGATTCCTCTATTATGGACCTAACTCTTTGAAAAAACATCCTTGACACCCCCCTTTCTTTTTTACCCGGTGTCTAGGATCGCATATGACGCAGTGCTAAACTTTGGCAAATATTCAAGGACTTAAAACCATGCGCTTCTCACTACTAGGATTATGGCTGATTGCCCTGCCTTTATTCGCTGCAGAGCCAGTAAGCTTCACCAACGATCGTGAAGGCACGAGTTTTTATGACTCAAGCTCTGACAAAAGAGCTATGGCAAAAGCACTCAAACAAATTGATCAGACTCAGATCTCTGGTGCGTTTGATGAAGTGGTGAGATCCCTTGATGAAAAGAAACTTTGTGCTTACGACCTCAATGATTCATTCGTACAAAAACTAAAAGCCATCAATCCTAAGTTTACTGAATTTGACGGTGCAGTTGTTTATCTTCGTTCACAAAATGAAATTGATGACTCTGTGGCGAAGCTTCTCATGCAGGCAAATAAAGTTGTTACGACAAATCTTTATCTTCCAAAAAAACAAGAAGAGCTCTTCCTTCCATCAAATAAAAAAGTGGTTGAAGATTCAGTTGCTCTAATCGCAGGATTTGAAAAGAAGAACGAAAGAAACTCATGCTTAGACGATGCTTACAGAGGTCTTTACGGAGATATCCTTCGTGCAGATAAGACCCTTAAGAGCCATCACGTCGAAGCTTTGTTAGTTGAAGCTTATAAGCTTAAAAAAATTAGCCTTGATCTTTACATGAAGCTTGAAAGAGCTCGTACAAACGAACTTGAAAACTCGAGTTTCACACTTAAAGCTTACTACAAAAAAATTAAATCACTTCGTCTTCAATTCCCGCTTCGTGACCCAAATGAGAAATCAAATTTTGTCACTGGTAAAGTTGATAAGCTGAAACTGTCTCACCGTCAGAAGCTTCTTGAAGGATATTCAGATATCCAGATCATGCTTATGGCGAACGTGATCAAAAAACTTCGTACTCGTCTGGATTCTCCAAAAGCTGAAATTCTGATTTACGACAGACAGAGTGGTGTAGAGACAATTGAACTTGAGCCGATGGAGAGATTCCGTCTGGCGATCAAGCTTCTTCGTAAAGAGATGTCACTTCTTTCTCTGAACTCATACTTCTCCGGAAGATCTCCTGATTACCTGGATCTTATGACGGCCGCTTACGAAGTAGGGATCATTCCTGCTTCTGAACTTGAAGAAGTAGCGGGCCTTCAGGATATCTGGAATCCGAAGAAAACATTCTGGGAAAAAGCTCAGGTGTGGATCAGAACTCTGAGCTCGGTAGCGACAATTGCAATCCCGCCTCCCTATGGATTCATCCCGGCGCTTGCGCTCGTGGTGATCGAAATGACGGCCGGTAAGAAGAACGATAAAACTGACGACCCAACGGTGCTATTTTAATATGAAAACACTACTTTTTTTAACACTCTTAGTTCCAACTCTAACGTTCGCTCAAGTTACTGAGCGCACATTTGAGGCGATGACCCGCACAGAAGATAACAAGCCAGTTGTTGGTGATGTTGTTCTTACTGACCTTATCTCGAATGATTCATTCGATGGTGAGTACTTTAAGATTGTGAAAGGTAAATCGGAAGAAGCGATTAAGTTTGATGCTGAGGAAGCTCTGACCTTCCGTGCAGCGACTGCTTATTACCACTTAACAAAAGCTCGCAGTTACTTCGTTGATAAAATCAAGTCTGACTATGTGGCCAATCTTCCGAAAATGGTCATCCGTATTGAGCACTTTAACCAGTTCTCTGAACTTGGTCATTATACTCATGACAACATGGAGCCTCAGTATAACAACGCCCTTACTATTCCTGCGGGAGTAGGTCTTGCATCGAAAGGTGTGAAGCCATGGGGAATGGAAATCTGGTTCCGTCCGTCGAAGCGCGTGAACATCAAAGACCTGAAAGTGAATGGTCTTCAGAATCAGGAGTTCCAGGTTCTGATGTCTGGTTTCCGTAATCAGATTCACATGCAGTCTATGCAGAGATTTCTCTCTGGTGCAGTACTTGCGATGACTCAAGACGGAGCACCAAGCCCGTTCTCAACTGAAAACCTCATCCGTACTGTTGGATCATCAATCATTATGGAAGTTGGATACCAGTTCATGGATCCAATCACTAAGTTCTTCTCAAGAAAATGGTACTGGTTAGATACAGCAGTTGTTCCGGAAATCATCTACCACGAATATGCTCACGCAGCTCTTTCTGATCACCTCGTGTTGTCGCATTCAACTGCGATCATCGAAGGGATGGCAGATTACTTCGCTGGTAAAATTGCAAACTCACCGAAGCTTGCAACGAACATCAAAAAGTACAACACGTACAACGGTAAAAATGCAAAACGCAAACAGGATTATATGATCCAGTTTGAGATGAGTGATTACGCCAACACTGACTTCGTATTCGGTCTACTCTGGGAAATGGGTAAGATCGTAGGCGAGGACAAAGGTGAAGATTTCATGTTCGAGCTTCGTAAGAAAGTGACGACGAACTCGAGCATTAGAGGCCAGCTCATCGAAGGAATCCTTAATACTTGTGAGGAAGAGTGTACAACTCCGTTTGTGGACAAGATCCGCATCCTGAAAGCACTCAATCTCAAAGGAATCTAAAGGTTCGAAAATTGGTGTCGGTAAAATTTTTAGACACCTCTTTTCATGTTTGAAACGAATTTAAATTTAAAGTAGATATCGCACATTCACTTTTAACTTAACCAAGCCACCAGGAGGCTATTGTGTTTAAAAAATTAATTACATTGATGATGGTTGTTTCCATCTTTACTGTGCAGGCACACGCTGCAACTAACAACGGCTTAAAAGCTGCTTTCGATGAAATGACTTACAACATTGAACAGCAAGGTCTTGGCGAGAACAAAGATTTCGTAAACGCTGAACTTAAAAAGTTCTCAGCTGTTGTTCGTGACCTTCAGAAGCAAGGTATGACAAACGCTCAGTTGATCGAATTCGCTAAGTCAGAAGTTAAAGATGCTAAAGCTGCTAAAGATCTTGAAACAGCTTTCAACATGATCTCAATCAACAAAATGTCTTCTGAAGATGCTGCTGAATATATGACTGAAGCTCTTAAGCGTTCATACACTAAAGGTGCTTCTTGGTCTGGTGAAGTTTTCATCTACCTAGCAGTTGGTCTTCTAGTTGTTGCTCTTGCTGTTGGTCTAGCTTCTGGTAACGTTTCTTCTGGTAACGGCGGCGGATACTACACTTGTTACGACGACTGTTACTACTACGACTACCAGTGTGGATACGACTACTGGGGTCCAATCTACTGTGAATCTTACACATGTGATGAAGTTTGTTACTAAGATCTTCTTAGAGACAACATAAAAGAGGGAGCTTCGGCTCCCTTTTTTTTGAAAGCGTCTTAAAAGGAGAATCTATGATCAAGCTACTTGTATCAATGTTCCTAGCTCTTTCAATTTTTTCGGCCAGCGCCTCTACACCAGCACTCAAACAATCTATCGATGAATTAAATTACGCTCTGACAGTTGAATGGGACCAGAAAGACGAAGCCTTTCTCAACTCATCCATAGAAACTTTCAAACGCGATCTCGCGGTCCAGGGGATCTCTCAGGACGAGCTTCTTTCAATCGTTGCGGCTCAGAACAACATGAGTGAAGACCAGGTGATGGAACTCATCCGTGCGACGGCCCACTATAAGCAAGGTGCTAGCTGGAATGGAGTGATTTACGTCCTTGGCGGTATCGGCCTTGGAATCGGGATCTTCTTTACGATCGTTTTGATGGACTCAATGGAAATCGGGCCGATGAAATAGATTAAAGGATAGACGAGCGTCCACGAAGCTCAGTCGATGAGATCATCTCAAAATCGTGCTTACCTAAGAACACAACATTGACATTAAATCCGCGGGCATGGACTTCATCAAGGGCGAGCCTGCGGTCTTCATCATCTTCAAGACGTGAAACCACATAGAGAGTATGGATCAAAGGAAGGAGATCATCACTTCTGATCCAGTTCTTGATTTTTGAAAAACTATCAAACCCCAGAAGAAGAGAAATTTTATAAGTTGGAAATTCTTCTTTCATACGTTCAACCCACTCAACTGTCGGGTTGGCCTTATTTTGAAGTAGGAAAGTCGGAACGAGATACTGATACTTTTTAAAACGGGCCTTCGTGCTGATTTC
>JBEIQF010000491.1:0-1862 GCA_040376635.1 Halobacteriovoraceae bacterium | reverse complement strand
TGCGATCAGGTTTTGAATCTGAGGAATTATTTTTGCCGCAAGCAGCGAGTCCAAAAAGGACCAAAAGAATGAAGAATGTTTTCATTCTTTAATTCTGGAAAACTAACTAGAGTACTTCAAGGAAAATTTGCGTCCAAAAAATGACACCCTTTGGATTTTTGGCCATGCCAAGACCCGTGTGAGTGTAGCGACTGTTTTCAATCTTACTTTTGTGGCCGGATGAATTCATCCACGCTTTGAAAACTTCCGTCGCATTATCTTGTCCTTGCGCCACGATCTCTCCGCAGAGATTCGCTGGACCAAGTTCAGTGATAATTTTCTGACAGCGATCGCTTGAGCCCGTGTGTCCGAATGGCACCAGACCCTTCGCCATGTTATCAGAATGCTCTTGCGCCACTCCCTCTATGTAACTGGAAGTAATAAGCGCCCGGACACCGATGTCCTGACGGTGTTCATTCACTATCTGGATGTATTCTTCGCGAACAGTGTTCTCGTCTTTAGATTCGGGATTCAGGTACCTGTCGAGGGGATTAAGATTTCCGACATCCGGCGATTTACAACCAGTGAGAAGGACGAGCATGAGGAGAATGGCTTTCATTCTTCCATTCTATCGTGTGTCAAAACTACACGGTAGCCGGGCCGAATATTCCTAAACCTGACTGAATAATATTCACAATATGTATTTAGTCGTCCTACACTCCCGAAAACGCTCTATAGTGGGCCACCCTAATCGAGGATAAATTATGAAATACATGACACTTTTCTTGTCTATGGTTTTCACGAGTGCAGCTTTCGCAGCACCTCTGCACCTGGATCTTGAAATGAGCTCTGATGAATATCGCGCTCTCCTGAAGCAGCAATCAAAATCATCAAACAAACAAATGATTGCAGACGATCCAGCAATTGCCACTGCCATCAAAATTGGTGAGCGTTTAAGTAAGTGGATCGCGAAAGTGAACACGGGAAGAACAGCAGAAACGGCCATTCGTTTAACTTCTTCAACTACTCGTCGTGGTATCCCTATCGATAAGCCGAACAAATATTCTCCGGCAATTATCAAGACTGATACTCAAAACATCATGGCAGAACTTCCAGCTTCTATGCGTGACGTTCTGACTTCAACTGCTGAGCTTCCTGGCACGATCCCAATGGATGATGAATCATTCATTCTTCTTGCCCGTAAAGTTGATCGTAACTACCAGTCAGCTGCTCGTTATAAGTCAGTTGATCAGTACCGTTACTACTACATCCAGGCAGCTGCTAAAGATGTTCGTGGTTACTACTACCTTACTCAAAATAAAATCGGTGCAAATGAGCTTCGTGATGTCTCTGTGATTTCTTCTTCACAAGTGGCACCTATTAAGGAAGCTCTTGGACTTATCTGTTTGAACTCAACAGCAAACATCTCTAAGTGTAAGACTGAAGTTGATACAGCTTTCTCTAAGAACGCAGTCGCTGCGGTTTATAACAAGTACATAGCTAAGGCTAAAAAGAACTGGAATGACTTCTTCGTTATTCCAGTTGGCGCTCGCAGAACAGACATCGTATGGTCTGGAAACACAGCAACTGTTCCTTTCAACACTCCAGAGATTCCTAAGTTCATCCCTTACCTTCAGAACAACATTGAAGATGAGTTCCGTTGGAATGGTTGGGAAATGAAGATGGTTTTCGGAAACTATCCGGATGGCCCGCTTCTTAAATTTGAAGCTGGTGTTGTTCCTCACGTAAATGGTCTTGGCGGTAACGAAATCGTTATGGATTCAAACCAGCCGATCGAAGAATACGAGTCTCAGTGGACAATCCGTCACGAGTTCGGTCACGTGATCGGTCTTCCAGATTGCTACCATGAGTTCTTCGATTCA
>JBEIQF010000130.1:0-8456 GCA_040376635.1 Halobacteriovoraceae bacterium | reverse complement strand
TGGCACGCTGATATCGAAGATTTCCTCGAGCTTAAAAAGAACCACGGTAAAGATGAACTTCGTGCACGTGACCTTTTCTACGCTCTATGGGTAAACGATCTATTCATGAAGCGTGTTGAGACAGATTCTGATTGGACTCTTATGTGTCCAAACAAGTCTCCAGGTCTTGCTGATTGTCACGGTAAAGAGTTCGAAGCTCTTTATGAGAAGTATGAAGCTGAAGGCCGTGGTCTTAGAGTTGTTAAAGCTCGTGACCTTTGGTTCAAAGTTATCACATCTCAAATTGAGACTGGTATGCCGTTCATGTTGTACAAAGATGCAGCTAACGAAAAATCAAACCAGAAGAACCTTGGAACAATCAAGTCTTCTAACCTTTGTACAGAAATCATCCAGTATACTTCTGAAAAAGAAATTGCTGTTTGTAACCTTGCTTCAATCGCACTTCCAATGTTCGTTAAGAACGGAGAGTTCGATCACAAGAAATTGTTCGATGTGACTTACCAAGTGACTAAGAACTTGAACAAGATCATCGATCTTAACTACTACCCGGTAGAAGAAGCTCGTTACTCGAACATGAAAAACCGTCCAATCGGTATCGGCGTTCAGGGTCTTGCTGATGCTTTCTTCAAAATGCGTATGCCTTTTGAATCAGCAGATGCTCGCCAGGCGAACAAAGAAATTTTCGAAACGATCTACTACGCAGCACTTACTGCTTCAGCTGACCTCGCTAAAATTGATGGTCACTACGAGTCTTACGAAGGTTCTCCAATTTCTCAGGGTATCCTTCAGCCGGATATGTGGGAAGTTAAGCCTTCAGGTCGTTGGGACTGGACAACTCTAAGAGCTAAGATCAAGACTTACGGTGTTCGTAACTCTCTTCTTATGGCGCCAATGCCTACAGCATCTACGTCTCAGATCCTCGGTAACAACGAGTGTATCGAGCCGATTACTTCGAACATGTACACACGCCGAGTTCTATCTGGTGAATTCGCCGTTGTTAATAAGCATCTTGTAAAAGATCTTATTCAGCTTGGACTCTGGAATGAAGAAATGAAGGACAGGATCATCGCTCACAATGGATCTGTTCAATACATTCCAGAAATCCCAGCTGATCTAAAAGAACTTTACAAGACTGTTTGGGAAATCAAGCAGAAGTCGATCCTTGAGATGGCAGCTGACCGTGGCGCATACATTGACCAGTCACAGTCACTCAACATCCACATGGAAGACACTAACTTTGGTAAGCTTTCTTCGCTTCACTTTGCTGCGTGGAAGCTTGGCCTTAAGACTGGGATGTACTACCTTAGAACACGCCCAGCAGTAGACGCGATCAAGTTCACAATTAAAGAAACTGCTAAAACTACGCCAGTTGATCAGCAGGCCGCTATGGTTTGTTCACTGGACAACCCTGAGGACTGCGTCGCTTGCGGTAGTTAGTAGCTAGGTTTTTCTGTCAGGGTCCTCTGCAACTGGATGTTGTAGGGGACCTTTTTTTTTGGTAAAAATACGGAATATGAAAATCTTCTTTCTTCTTTTAGTTCTTCCTACGCTTGCCTCTGCGGCAGCACGTAAGTACGACCTTAACCTGGCCTATTCTCTTGAAGAGGGTCCGGAATCTAAGAACAAAATAATTGTTCAGGAAGGAAAGAAATCAACGATGACTAAGGCAGAGCATTTTGTTGAAGTCGTTGCTGAAGAAGGGATCATTGCAGATAGAAGAGGAATTCTCCTCAGTTTCAACGTTGGTGTTGTTGGTGAAGACGGCAAACGCACTATCCTCACTCAGCCAAAACTTCTCGTCAAAGAAAACGAAGAGGCGAAAATCACGATTGATGAATTCGCTCTTGCGGTTACTGCTAACAGAATCAAATAATTTCAGTAAGTGATGTTGTAGCCCATCTCAGGACGACGTAATTCCTGTGAAAGGTTATTGGTTGAGGCCGGAATGGGTTGATGAGGCTCGACCGGGAAAAGAGCATTGTAATTGCCCTTACGGAAGCGGATCGTTTTTCTGTCTTCAAGAGTATTAATATCAAATCCACGACGTCGGAATTCAGCGAGCGCATCTCTTAGTTCCAGAACAATCCCTTTTGCATAGAGATTAAGTCCCGAAACGTCTGAATGATAGGAAATCCCACCGTTTTTCAAGACTCGCATGACTTCGTTAAAAAGTTCGAATTTATATTTAATCTCCGGAATAACTCCCTGAGAGTAAACAATGTCGAATTTGCCTTCGGCATAGGGAATACGTGCACCAAAATCGAGATCCTGGAATATAAGGTAGGGAAGATCGATTTGTTCGATATCAGTTTTTGTGAAGATCTCAAACTTCAGTGCTGTGAGAATGAAACTCTCGCGGCGGTAGAATGTGTGAGTTTTTTCTTTATTGATCGCGTAGAATTCAACATCTGGAAAAAGTTTTTTTAATTCCATGATCACGCGACCATTTCCGGCCCCGATTTCCATCACACGTGTCTTTTCACCGGCCAGACGGTTTTTTTCAAATACTTCCTGGATCACGTCCTGAAGTTTGAAGGGCATGATCTTCTGGTTGAAGTCCTCAAGAGAGTGAGAGCGCTCTTCGTTGTACTGAAGATTTTTATACTGATCCCAGTTCATAGACTGAACAGTCGTCTCCGTTTGAAAATAGAGCGACAGGCAAAGCCCGACAATAATACATGAAATGGTAAGAAGAATGTTCCGAAGACCCATAGGGTCTTATTCAACCACAGATTTGTTGAATTTGAGAAGAGTTTCCGGATTATCGCGAAGGGCTTCTCTTACAAGACGAATGACTGTTTCAGATGGTGAAGCAATATTGTAGGCCTCGTTTGAGTCAGTTGAAATGTGAGTCTTGCTCTGAAGTTTCACAACTCCAATCACTTCGCCCTGATCATTCAGGAGGGCCCCGCCAGAGTTGCCTTTTGTTATCGGTGCCCAGAAATAGATGCGGTCTTTCTGAACGTTGATGCCTTTTCCTTGGGAGTAGTGAATACCGTAACCCTGGCTGTTGCCGATCGCTGTTGTGATCGTTTCCTTTAAGGTCTCAACTTCTGGTTTGTAAGATGCTTTCAGTTTCAGAGAAGGACCTTGGGCAAGAGAGACTTCGTATTTTGTACCTGAGCAGAGAAAACAATCACGTTTGGTTTTTATCTTAGGACTCATTTCGATCAAACACACGTCATGTTCCGGGCTACAGAAGTGGACTGTTTTGCAATCGTAAGTTTCGCCAGTGTGATCTTTCACCTCAAAATCTGAGCACTCGGTTGTATTTTTAAAAGTCTCATCAAGGACGTGATTGTTTGTGAGGACCAGGTTTTCGCCAATAGAGAAAGCAGTCCCGCGGCGGCCTTTGCGTTCTTCATCACCAGAATTCTGATTCGGGATCATTTCAAAAACTGCGTCAGCTGATTTTTTATACGATTCAAAAACTTCTTTTGAAAGAATCTTCTTCGCTCCATTTTGAACGAAGGCACCGCGCTTATTTACAGTCGTTACTCTGACTTCAAGAGAGCCGTCAGGAAGAGTTTTGTTGCTTCGTGAATACAAATCGAGGTTAGGCGTAACAACGCGCTCAGGGACCACGGAACGGGCGAATACAAGGTTAGTTAGCAGCAGGGGTAGAAGCCATTTCATAGGAGAGAAATGTACCGTGAACTTGAATCTAGCAGGGTACTCTTGTAAATCTTTCCGGTTCTGGTTAAGATCCATAATATCAGGTGTTTAAGGAGTAAATATGAAAGCGGTTCTCTTAGTTCTTTTGTTCGTAGTATCCGGTTCAGTTTGGTCTAAGGACTTTGGTCTCGGTGTTTCACTTGGTAATCCGACAGGTCTCAACGGTAAGTACTGGCTCGATGGCGATCATGCTGTTGATGGTGGTTTTGCATGGTCACTAGGGAAGAATTCAAATTTATCTATTCATTCAGATTATCTTTTTCATAAAGAGGGAGCTTTCTTCTTTAACGATGTACACCCGCTTGATCTCTACTACGGGATCGGAGGAAGAATGGAATTTGAAGATGACATCGATCTTGGGGTGAGAATTCCGGTAGGGCTTGCTCACAGAATTGAGAATGGTACAGCTGATATCTTCGGTGAGATTGCTCCGATCGTAGACTTCATCGGGACAACTGGAGTGGAGTTACATTTCCTTATTGGTGGGCGATATTATTTTTAATTCATGAAGATAAATTATCTTTCATCGGAAAGTAAGGAATAGAAGAAATCTATCATGAAATAGAAACAATCGATTTCACCTCATCCTGGTTTTGTGCGAAAACAGTAGTACATAAACTCGGAGGTTTTAAATGAAAACTCTTATTCTTTCAGCTCTTGTCATGGTCTTTACTGCTCAACTGTCTTTTGCAAATGACGTGTCTAAAAATAACCATGAGACTTCAGGACCACGTATCATTCGCGAAATTCGTTAATGCTATTATTTGACCAGAATTTTCTCTGTGATGGAAACTTTCTTGCCGTTGATTTCACTGATACGTAATTCACCGCCAAGATTTTCCGTCACAGTTTTTTTCTCCATCGGAGAAATCCGCACACGATAATCAGCTTCAAATTTCACGATATCCTTTTTCCCTGATAGTAGTCCTTCACGCATCTCTAAATTCAAGATTGGTCTTGTTTCAAGATTTGCTGTGACAGTGTTTTGAGTGGCGACTTTTGAGTAAGAACGAATATTTCTGATATCAAGATTTGCCGGAAACGGTTGAAGGACTTTTGGAGTGATAGAACCCTGGATGTCACAGCCTTCCTTGAATTTGAAATCAAGCTTCGCCGTCTCCCTCATCATCAGGACATCCATCCAATTAATTTTTTTCTTCTCACATCCATCAACTCTGAAATCCTCAGTCCCTTTTGGACGCGTTTTTGAGGAACCGGCCATAAGCGGTTGAATGAGGGCGAGCACAGAACGCTTAGCATCCTCCACTTCTGGTGATGCGATGGCCAAGCCCGGTATTAAAAGGACGAGTAAAAATTTCATAAATGCCTTAAACTATTGGTAAAAATCTCAACCTTATGAAAACTTAATTCTACACGGCCATTATAGTTTTGATAAGGTTCTCTGCGATAAGGACCGAAAAGTAGTTTATGGAAGAAGAAGTTTTAAAAGGTAAAACCCTGCTCGTTGTTGATGATGAAACAGATCTCCGGGACATTGTCGCGAGTGAATTAGAATTCATGGGTGCCAAAGTTTTTCAGGCCGAGAATATTTCCAACGCTCAAAAAGTATTGGCACAAAATCATATCGACTTGATCGTTTCTGATATTCGTATGCCTGGTGGTACGGGAATTGATCTGCTCGATGTTGTGAAAGCGAAGAATTCAAACGTTCCTCCTGTGATTCTCATTACAGGATTTGCGGATATCACAACAGAAGACGCTTTCCACAAAGGTGCTGAGGCACTTCTCAATAAACCGTTCAAGCTCGATGACCTGATTAAGATGGTCGTTCGTTATACTTCTCCCTTCGATGTTCGATTCAAAGAAGAGGGCACAGGTCAGAAGAAACTCGTTGGAAAATCAGATTCGTAAAAATTCAATTTGGTCGCGGTGGTCTCGCGATGGAGTTTGATACTCTCGGAAAGAAATTTGATATTGGAGAACTTGTTCATTTTGATTTCGATTATAAGAATGAACATTTCGAAGGCGAAGCTGTCTGCAGATGGTTACGTCAGTTAGATCACGGGACAAACAGAGCTATTATTGGCCTTGAGTTCATGAATCTAAATCCACAAACTCTCGGCCAGTTTCAGAAAATCAATAATGGAAAAACTGTCGTTCCTTATATTCCATCATTCAAAAATTAATTACGAAGCCAGTGACATGTATAACCGCCCGGATTCTTCTTTAAGTAATCCTGGTGGTATTCTTCTGCAGGATAAAATTTCTGCGCAGGTTCTACTTTTGTCACGATTGGTTTTGGCCACTTTTTGGCATTCTCAATTTTTGCGATCACTTCTTTAGCAACTTGTTGCTGCTCAGGAGAGTGATAGAAAATCACTGAACGATACTGAGTGCCCTTATCATTTCCCTGCTGATTCACAGTTGTCGGATCGTGCATGCGGAAGAAGTAACCGAGGAGGTCTGCGTACGATAGAACTTTCGGATCAAATTCTACCTGAACTGATTCAGCGTGATTTGAAGTACCGAGTTTAACAATGTTGTAAGTAGGATTATCAACTGTTCCGCCGGTGTAACCGACTTCTGTCTTAGTCACTCCCGGTATCGCGCGAATAATCTCTTCCATGCCCCAAAAACAGCCGCCAGCAAGCGTTGCAACTTCTTTACTCATAGTCTTTGCTCCTACTGAAGTCCCTAAAATCATTCCGAGAATCATCGTGATAACTTTCATCTATGACTCCTTAGATATTATCGATTTTATCTAAATTACCAAACCAACTATATTCTAATTCAAGACAAACCCTGCAAGGAGAAAACTATGTTAGGTATTGGTAAAAAGTTTCCAGAATTCAATCTGAAAGGTGTAACAGGAACAGACCCTAAAACAGCTTTCACAGACATTCATAATAAAACATATGAAGGCAAATGGTTAGTGGTCTTCTCTTATCCGAAGGACTTTACTTTTGTTTGTCCAACAGAGATCAAAGGCTTTGGTGATTTGAACAAAGACTTTAAGGACCGTGACACTCAGGTATTAACTTTCTCGACTGACTCTGAATTTGTGCACCTTGCATGGAAACAGAATCACAAAGATTTAACAAACCTTCCTTTTCCGATGCTCTCAGATATCAAGCGTGAGTTATCAGCTAATCTCGGTATTCTCGACGAAGCTGAAGGCGTAGCTCAAAGAGCGACATTCATCGTTGATCCGGGCGGCGTTATTCGTTACGTATCTGTGAACGACATGAACGTTGGACGTAATCCGAAAGAAGTTCTTCGTGTACTCGATGCGCTTCAGACAGATGAACTTTGTCCATGTAACTGGAGTAAAGGCGAAGACACTATCAAAGTGTAAGGAGGACTTATGAGTTTAGAAACTCTGAAGGATTTGGTGAAGGATTATGGAAGAGACATTCGCATTAATCTCGAAACGGTACTATCAGCTGAAGGGGCACCTGGTCTCAATGATACGCAAATCTACGGAACCTTTCTCGCTTCAGCTTATGCCACTAAAAGTGAAAAGCTCAAAGAACTCGCGGAAGCAATTGTCAGCGAGAAGATTGGGGTAGAAGAGATCGAAGGCATTAAAGCTGCCTCTACGATCATGGGTATGAATAATATCTATTACCGCTATCTTCATTTACTTGAAGGAAACGATGAGCTTAAAAAATTACCTGCCCGTTTGCGCATGACCGTCATTGGTAAGCCAGGCATAGAAAAGGTGAACTTTGAGCTTTATTCTCTGGCGGTTTCGGCCATTACTGGTTGTGGGATGTGTATCAACGCTCACGTGCATGAAGTCCGCAAGGGCGGGATTGAAGACCTGGGTATTCAATCTGCCGTCAGGATTGCGGCCGTGGCAAATGCAACAGCTCAAGCTTTGAGTATTGGTTAAAAAAAGTTTTTAGGCCGCGGGCCTTTTATCTGTTATAATTCCTGTATGGATCAGATAAAAGGCCCGGATGGCTTTAATCAATTCTATGCTTCTATGTATGGTGAGCGCTGGCCTCGCCTTAAAGAAGCATTGCTCGCTCCGAAAAAACACGTCGCTATTTTAAACCCCTTCTCAAAATTCAAGTTTCCCGAAGAGCCTTTGCATGTGACAGGAGTTACTTTCGGTCATGATGTGAGAGAAAGTTTTCCGCAGCCTGAGAAAACGGATGAGGGGTATTACAATTATTACTTGATGGATGCCGCAAGCATTCTTCCGGTGGAAGCACTTGATTTGAAACCAGGTGAGAAAGTGGTGGATCTATGTGCAGCTCCGGGTGGGAAAAGTTTTTTGTGTGCCTTGAAGCTTCAAAATCAGGGACTTCTTGTTTCCAATGACCGTTCTGCAGCTCGCAGGGCGCGGATTCACAGAATCTTTGATGATTATCTTCCTAAGACTGAACAAAAAAATATCACTGTTACTGCTCATGATGCTTCGAAATGGTCACTCTATCAGAAAAGTATTTATGACAAAGTTCTTTTAGATGCTCCTTGTTCTTCTGAACGTCACGTTCTTGAAGATTCAAAAGAATTATCTTTATGGGCGCAAGGTAGGACGAAAGCGATTGCGATTTCTCAATTTGCGATGCTGGCGTCAGCTCTGGATATCGTAAAAGTCGGCGGCACGATTGTTTATTCAACATGCGCTCTTTCCCAGCTTGAAAACGACGATATCATCCGTAAGTTGTATGCCAAAAGACCTGGCCGCTTTGAATTGATCAGAAAAGAATTCTCCTTCGGAGAACCAACTGAATTTGGCTGGCAGGTCCTTCCGGATACGACTGGTTGGGGACCTTTTTACCTTGCGGTTGTTAAGAGGACGAAATGAT
>JBEIQF010000329.1:0-3754 GCA_040376635.1 Halobacteriovoraceae bacterium | reverse complement strand
CCAAGGTCAGCAGTCTTTTCATCAACAAGTTTTTGCAGACGAGCAGATTCTGTGATTGAAGATTCTTCTAGAGCAATTGAAGGTAGAAGAATTCCGATAATATCGTAGAGGGCATAAGCCACCAACCAGCCCCACAGCTGAGCGCCCTGATCCATGCGGAAAAGGGCAAAGTTAATACAGTGGATGACCATAACAAAATAAATGACACCCAGAACAGTCTGAAGACGAGTTGCTTTCTTCCTGTCATCTACGAGAATGTGCCAACCAGTTTTAAACAGTGGTGCTGCTGTACCGATGGCAAATGGCATAGCGATAACCGAAAAGCCATACCCGGCCTTCGCGAGTAAAAGGGTCACTGGAACAAGTGACAGATAGAAAAGAAAGAATTTTTTAAGGGGAAATTTACGACCAAGAACTTCATGCCCGATCATGGCAAAAAGAGACATTGAGATAAAGCTAATGCTGTAAGCGAGAGTTACCTGAAGATCACCTGTTTGAAAAACTGCCTGAAGTAAAAAAACGCCGAATACTGAGGGCCAATAGGCCGCCATCAACTTATAAACGTAAAGACGTTTCGTATAAAGAAGAATGAAGTTAACGAGCATGTTGATGAAGACGAAAGCAAACAGAACCTTGAACAGGATCGGCATAAAGTTTTCAGCGGTAGTTTGCATTGTAACCTCAAGAGGTGATTAATGTTATAAAGTTAGCACTGGCCTAGACAGCACTCAATCAATGGATCGAAAGTTGTAATCTTTACACTATGATTTTATGAGGCTTTTCTTAGATCAAGGCGCACAGTTGTCCCTTTTTCAAGGCCTTCGCTCAATACCTGATAACGACCTCCAAATTTCCGGAGGAAGTAACCCATAAGAACAAAACCTAAACCAGTCCCAAGTTCACCTTCAGTACCTTCATATGGCTGGTGTTTTCTCTTCTCAAGACGGTCAGAAGTCATTCCAATTCCGGAGTCTATGATCTCAAGACGGATATGGTTTTCAAGTTCAGATAAGGCGACTTTGATCGTGGACTTTCGGTATGAGAATTTGATGGCATTTGATAGCACATTTGCGAGGACGTGCTCTTTAAGAGACTTCTCGTCAGCGAGAATCTTCAAGTCTGAAGGTAGCTTAATTTCAATTTCAACCGACAGTTCTTTCTCTTTAAGTTTTGAATCAAATGAATCCAGGGATTCCTGAAGGGACTTAATGATGGAAATTTCTTTCACTTCAGTCAGGCTCGATTGATTCCTTGTAAGAATCGCATTTCTGATTCGTTTGATCATGCTGAGAGCAGAAATACTATTTTGTTTTATCTTTTCAACCGTCACTTGCACGTCTTCGGGAGGAATTCTTCCAGTCTGGATCATCTCCACGTAGGACTTGACGACGGTAAGTGGGTTGGCAATATCGTGGGAGATTGTCTTAATGAGAATCTCATTCATTTCTCTTTCTTCTTCGAGGTGAATGTTCATTGAAGAAAGTTTTGTATTCAGAAGATTCTTCTCTACGATCAGACTTTCAAGATTTCGGTAGAGTTCTTCAATCTCCATATCGTAATTCTCCTGAGGACCGGAGAGTTTTTCCATCACCTGGCCTACGTGCATGCGTTCAAGAATGCTACGATGATGGTTAATGAGAAGAGGGAGGAAAATACTCATACTTTGATACTGGGCGATCGAGATCGACCATCCCCACCACGCCGAGTTTGGATCAAGACGGAAGAAAGCATAATTATATTGATTCACAATGCCTGAGATACAAATCCAGGCCATGCTTTTTTCAATCCAGTTTGATTCTTTCCGCTCAGAAACAAGGGTGTTCCAGACAGGACCTATAAAGGGAAGAGATAAAGTTGTGACAATCGGAAGCATGGAAATCGTAAAGCCCACATCTGTTTTCACGAGGAGGTATGCAGATAAAAGCATACCAACAAGATGAATAGGGAAGTAGAGTTCATAACGAGGACTCATGCCACGAGAGCGTGAAAGAAACCGAATGAGAATGAAAGCAGTGATTGTTTGAAAGAAGTAAGCAAAACCAATTTGAGTTTCTGTTTTACTTAAAGTTGCAGCTGCAAAATAGGTAACGAAAAGAAAGAGCCAGTAAAGAATGAGAAGGTTGTATTCCTGATATTTAGTTTTGATTCTTGCGATAACAGCAATAACAAGATTCAGAACAGTGGTACCGATCAGAAAGAAGAAGATATATTTTATTATTTCGTTCATTAATCACAGCTCTTCACCTGCTGGCTCGAACAGAGGTTCAAAGTCACCAAGCTCTTTAGACTCCTCAAGAAGTGCAATGAGATCCTTATCAAGGATTTTAAAGAGATCAGAGAAATTGTCGAGAACATAGTAAAGTGGCTGCGGTATATCAATTCGATAGGGCGTTCTTAAAGCGTTCAGGGGATCGAATGGTTCACGCTTAGCGATTGGGCTTTCGACTGAATAAACGGTTTCATGAATGGAGGAAAGCATGCCTCCGCCGTAGGCCTTGATGCCTTTGTCAGTTCTTAGAAGGCCAAACTCAATGGTGAACCAGAAAAGCCTGAACATGCGGCGTCGATCTTTAGGTGAGATCGACAGAGCAAGCTTTCCGAACTCTTCCATGAAATTTGCGTAGTCAGAAAAAGTGAGGAGCGGCACATGTCCATAAAACTCATGGAAAATATCCGGTTCCTGAATGTAATCGAGTTCTTCAGGGATGCGGATGAAGCTTGCTGCAGGAAATTTTTTATTCGCGAGGAGTGTAAAGAATTCTTTGGCCGGAATAAGGGCCGGTACAACTTCAACTTCCCAGCCTGAAAAGTCTTTCAGGCGATTGTTGATCTCAGTATGTTGAGGAACGTGGCTACGGGCAAAACCGATACGATCAAGACCTTCAAGAAATTCCGGACACGCGCGGGTTTTCACGATCTCGGTCTGGCGAGTGATCAGCGTGTTCCACGTCTTATTCTCATCTGTAGTCCATTCGATGAGTCCATTGGCGTTCGGTTGTTTTGAAACGTAAGTCGTTTTCATGATTCCATTATAAGATAAGAATAAGTTCTTAACCTATGGAATTGTAAATAATACTCTGATAGGGTTCGGCCATGACATCAGAAGAAATGGACAAGAAATTCGGTCTGAAAATCAATGAGATTGAAGATAACCTCCTTAAAGTGGCAAGAAACCTGCGACCCGATGGAGATATGGATAATTTTGGTTCGGTCATGCATGATGGTTCACAAACCTGGATTGGTTTGGATCCACAAACCCTCAACACGCCTTATGCAGAACTAATTCGTTTGTGTGAGGTCTTAAAACCTGCGGCCGGCACTCATATGGTTGATCTCGGAGCTGGTTACGGAAGACTGGGTTTAATCCTTAGTGAAATGTCTCCGGGTGTTTCTTTTACGGGTTATGAACTTGTCAGTGAGCGAGTGGATGAGGGAAACAGAGTCTTTCAGGAAAGAGGTCTTTCTCATTGTAAGCTCATCACTCAGGATCTGTCGGATCCAGGGTTTAAGATACCTGAAGCTAATTATTATTTTATCTATGACTACGGCAAAGTGGCGCATATCCGCCAGACGATGAAGCAGCTTGAAGCACTCGCTGATAAAATCAAGTTTAAGGTTATTGCGCGAGGAAAAGGTTCACGGAGTATTATTGAATTTGAACACCCGTGGCTATCACAAGTTTTTGATGTTCACCATGAAGAGAATTTTTCTATTTATTCGATGTCGTTTTAGGACAATCGTTTTCTAAGCGCTT
>JBEIQF010000034.1:0-16140 GCA_040376635.1 Halobacteriovoraceae bacterium | reverse complement strand
GCCATCTTGCCTGAGACAAAACGTGGTGATTACTTACTCAATATCATGATGATGACATCCAAGCTTCTCTTCAGCTGGTCGGGAAGACCCTGGCTCTCAATTGAGGAACGTCCGTTAAAATGCATCAAGGGTGTGGGCGCATTCAATTTAGTGAGAAGAGAAAAGTTTTTATCTACTGAGGGATTTGAATGGCTCAAGATGGATGTTGCTGATGATGTGGCCCTGGCGCAACTCATCGCCAGGAATGGCGGTCGATCAAAACTCATGAAAGCTGGAAATGAAGGTCCATATCTTGACTGGTATCAGAATTTTAACGAACTCGTACACGGACTGGAGAAAAATGTTGTTGGAGGATTTACCAATTACAAAATTCCACTGATTGTTTTGATGTCCGCCGGAGCGATCATGACTCTCCTTCTCCACTCTTCACCAATAGCAATCCTGTCTACCGTTATCTTCGCTGCCGTTATCAAAAAATATATCCGTTATTCTTGGTTTGAAGTGTTTTCATTCCCATTGGGAATTGCCATCCTTGGTTTGATCCTGATTCGTTCATCTATTATTTGTTTTAAGAATGGTGGCATCAGCTGGAGCGGAACGTTTTATCCGATCAGCAAATTGAAAGAAGGCTCACGAGTCATCCTTGGAATTTAAGCGGCGAAATCCAGGACTTTAAAGAAGTAAAATTTCTCAAGCCACTCGTAAGGAAGATTCATTTCCTCGATGGATACATTTTTCTGAGTCAGCTCCTGAATGATTCTAAGGTCATCCTGGGAGATGAAGAACATCGTACCCTTCTGAAAAGAGTAAACCATCGCATTTCCATTATCAAAAACGAGATCAAAATCGTTTCTCAGCTTCAATGGCTTTGTACCGAAGTTAGATTTGAATTTCGGCTTGATATCATTCATCTGAACTTTAACCGCAAGATCCCTGAGCACAAGATAGATCTGATCTTCTTCGGCCTTAGTCATGCCTTTGCGATTGGTAAATTCTCTTGAATGAAAGCCATTATGTTGTGACTTCAGGTAAGGAATATCGTTTTTTACATCCAGCTCATAACTCTCAGGGTTCTTATCCATATGAGTGTTGGCCGAAAGATAAAATTTAAATACAGCGAGCTGAGAAATGGTGTCCTGGAAAAAGAGTATATCATTCACAGTCTGTACGGCTTCACGATAGGTCGTCGTCGGATAATTCGGAATAAGATTCACTTTGATGCCGATTCCGTATTTCTTAGCGAGACGGAAATTATCCAGGATATCCTTACGTCTTCCCTGCTTTTTCATCAGATCAAGAACACGATCATTTGTTGATTCCGTTCCAAAAACAATTTTTCCGATTCTTGCCTTTGAAGCTTCGATGAAAAAATCTTCAGTCAGATTCTTGTTGTTGATCATGTAAGAGTGAGTCTTGAGTGGAAAGTCCTCCTGATTAGCGAGGATCGCGAGTTCCTTATAAAATTTAGGGGGAACTGCATCTGAAACAAGATTGATATTCACGTCCGGGTAACGTTCGCGGATGTTTTTAATTTCGTCGTAAACAACTTTAACCGAGCGGGAAATATAGCGGAAGCCACCGAGATCACCCATCAGAATATAATCGCAGAAAGAACATTTACCCCAATAGCAGCCTTTGTTCACAAGAACCGGCATCATGGGATTTTCATAACTCTCAATTTCATCAAATTGTGTGTAAGGAAGAGAATCGAGCATGGGAGTCGTGGCCGTTGATCCATGCATCGGCTCTGAAAAATAATCGTCACCACAGGTTTCAATGGCCTCCGAAATTTTTTCTTCTGCAAAGCCTGTAAAGACTAGATTAAATAATTTAAAACGGGCAATCTCTGAAATGAGTTCATCCGGCAAAAGAGAAACCTGCGCGCCTCCCAGAAGTATTTTTGTCGAAGGTGATTTCTTTTTAATGAGTCTCGCGAGTTCAAAAGAGAATGGCAACTGGTCACCAAATGCGCAGCTAATACAGATCACTTTGTCTTTGATATCGAGATCGTCAACCATCTGGTTAAAAACATTTCTGAGAACCGGAAGAATATCCAGGCCCTGATCTCGGTAATCCTGGACAGTCTTCTGGTGAATAAGAAGTGATTCCTTGATGTAATTGCCGAAGGTAACCATTTGGGAAAAAGAAATGGGTTCACCATTTTCAAGTTTGGTACGAAGAATTTTACAATGTGAGATTCCGCTTTGCAGATGGAATCTCTTTTCAGCAAACGTATCCTTGATTGCTTCATAATCGCGCTGAAAGATTTGTTCGATCTCCCGAACCACAGAAAGCTCAGAGATTTTCCTCACATATCTGTTATTCAAATCAAGATTTTCAACTTCATGCCCTTTTTCACGTAGGATCGTGCTTAATAAATGCGGGGCCAGGTATGGGCTGCTGGCAGCACTAGGTATGCATGGTGGAAAGAGGAAAAGGACTTTGTTCATTTCCCCTCATTATAAGGTGAAAACTGGAAGTGATAACTAAAGAAAAAGACATACTGAATTTGATGGGTAATCAGTAAGTTGTATTGTATCCAGAAACCACTTAAACTGGAATACACGTGTTTTAACCTAAAAGCGGCTTGTCTAAGACTTATGCGAAAAAAGATTATCTACATCAATGCTGCAGTTTTGATTCTATTTATTGCTCCGACAATATTATACAAGTTTAATTCCTATTACGAATGCACGGCCGGAATGTACGGAAGTGTGAATCAAATCGTCTGGAAGTCTAAGGCGAGTAAATATAAAAAGGCCGCGGCCCAAGCTATTTCGGCCTGTAAATCTGGTAGTGAGCGCGCAGATAAATGCGATGTACTTGTTTGTAAGAATTATTTCTTCTGAATTTCCTGAGTATAGAGTCCATCATCACCACGGGCGATGATCTTGTCTTCCTCAATATCCAGGTCTTTTTTCAGGATGAGCTGATTTTGAACATCCTTCACTCCGCCTACCCGATCAATAATTCTTTCAGCTGTTTTCTTGGCATGTCTGCTGTCAACAAATCCCTTTAAATAAACGATCCCATGTTCAACAGTCACATCAATATCAGTCGCGTCGACATCATGGTCCCAGAGGAGTAATTCACAAACTTCTTCATGAATTTTACTATCATCTTTTTTATAACCTATTGGCCCCCTGCCACTATAATCCTCATTTGAAGCAAAAACTCTTCGATCATGATTATGATCACGCGAGAATGAATAGTCGCTTGAGTGCATTCCAGGACGATTCCAATTTGAGCTGTAACGTTTTTCCATAAGTTTCTCCTCCCCGGATCATAAAGGAAAAAAAATTGTTAGAAATGTCGCGAACGGGAACGGTTGGGCAATTGTCAGAAATATCTTTAAGTCTTATGATGTGCACATGAAAAAAAATATCGTCATTATTACGGCCAGTGAAGTTAAGAACCTTGATCTGGCGCAAAAGTTCATTCAATCTCTTGAAAGTCTCGATGCAAATGTATCACTTATCAATTTAGTCGAACTTGATCTGCCTCTCTATACATCCAGAACAGATGCAAAATTCAAAGGCGAAGAACTTTTGAAGAATGAAATTCCTTCTATTTCAGAGGCCCATGGTTTTGTTTTCATTGCTCCTGAATATAACGGAAGTACTCCACCAGTCTTCAATAATTTTCTGGCGTGGCTCAGTCGTTCTTCAAAAGACTGGAGACAATTCCTTAATGGTAAACCAGCGGCCATCGCAACATTTTCAGGTGGTGGTGGATTCAATGTCCTGCTAACGATGAGAACTCAGTTAGCGTTCATTGGAATGAATGTTTTGGGAAGACAGATTCTCACTCATTCAGGGAAGGCCCTTGATGAAAAGTCACTTCAAGCAGTGACCATAGAGCTCGTTAAACTTAGTTAGTCCATAAACATATTTCAAGCGCCACTTTCCAATCATTCTCCTCTGGTTGTAATGCCTGACGTTCAATTTCAGCTATGACTCCGGATAATGAACCAATCACTTTCATTTGTAATAGAATCTGGTATTGAATTTCCGAAACTTTGAGGACTTCGACTTTTGATCCTTTTTTGAAAATGCAAAGATACTCATTATCCAGATATTCATCCAGGGATTCTGGTGGATTTTCTCTCTGTTTCCAAAGCTCAAAGAGTCGAATCTCTGAATGAGAGAGAAAGTAATCACATTTAAATACTGCTTCCTCAATGTTTGTAACATTAAGCATAAGTGAAGGTTTGCGATGAAAAAAATCCCAAAATGCTTTTTCAAATCTAGCCATTTGTACAACTTCAACTTCCATACCTTCTTCATTCAGAAAATCATCAAAAAGATCTCCGTAGGAAGAAAGATTTCGCAAGGAAGAATTATGCTGCTGAATATATTTTGTTCCGATTTTGAGGAAAGACTCGTCTCCTAATAAGACCCAAGTTGCTTCATAGTTCTGTCCCAGAGCTTCCATCATCCTTGCATAGTAATCATTTTGATAAACACGCACCGATTCTTCAGCTGTTAAACGACCTACCGGCTCAATCTGTGCCAGAAATCCCTGGTCAAATTTGTTATGAAGAATCGCAGATAGAAAACTCGACTGAAAGTTTTTCATCAATCAACTCCAAGCATGTCTCTGGCCTTTATGGCCTCAGCTTCAACAATACTGTATTCAGGGATTTCTTCATCCCATTCTACTAGAACAGGAACTTTCAGGCCGGACTTCATTCTACTCTTGTAAAGCTTCCAGACATTCGGCCAGACAGGACAAGAATGTGTATCAAATAAATGTGTTTTCATATCAGAATATCCCGCCAGATGAATTTCAGAAATTAATTCATCTGGAATTGCATTTACATAAATGTAAGGATCAAAATTTTGATTCACTGAATTTACATAGACATTATTCAAGTCCAAAAGAAGTTTACATCCCGCCTTTTGGGCAAGGATCCTGAGAAAATCCCATTCAGTATATTCAGCATTTTTGAAACTGAAATAGGCCGAAAGATTTTCCAGCGACAAAGGTCTTTTAAGATAGTCCTGCACACTTTGAATTTTCGGAATCAAAATATTTAGTGTTTCATTCGTGTAGGAAACCGGCAAAAGGTTATGAAGGTTCGTTGTTTTCTTTCCAGTCCAGCAGAAATGATCAGATGTAATGAAGGGGTCAATGCGATCATAAAGCTTTTTAACCTTGGCGAGATATTCAAAATCGACTTCTTCTTCAGAAGCGATAGATAACGATACCCCGTGAAGACCAACCGGAAAATCACGACGAATTCTTTCAAGAACGAGAATGGGTCTGCCTTCAGTATCAAAAAAATTTTCTGTGATACCTTCAAACCAATCGACTTTGATCGACTGAGGACTCACCTCCAGCGTTTGCAGGAGGTGAGTAAAATGTTGATGCCTTAGTCCAATTCCAAACATTATTTAGACGCTACTGTACCTTTTTTAGCAAGGCAGTCCTTCTTAGAGAGTTTTACAAGACCTTTTCCTTTACAGGCATTGTGTCCAGCACATGTCACTTCAGTACTACATCCGTTTTTACCGTTGCACGAATCAACCTTACCTGAACATGCACCCTGACCTTTACAAGAGTTCACTCCGTAGCACATAACGCTTTCCTCAGCTGCAGGCTTAGAGTCGGTAGCAATAGCTGAGCCCCCCATTAAAAGACCAGTCAATGCAGTGATAGCAAGAGCTTTGTTGTTTATTTTCATCATACGTCCTTTATTAAACATCCCGGAAGTGGGTGCTTGAATAGAGTTCGCATGATGATTTAAAAAAGTTACAATCATTTAATGACGGTGCTTGAACCTTTAGAATTATTACGTAAGTCCAATCAGGGCGATAAAGCTTCCTATGAGAAGCTTCTTCTGTGGCTACAGGGACATTGCAAAATTCAACTCAAAAAAGGTTTATCTCGATATTATAGCTTTCCAGAGCAGGCGCTGGATGACATTACTCAAGAAGTTCTGATTAGCTTTCATGAAACACATCAAACGTTTGATGAAACACGCCCTTTGCTGCCATGGATAAATGCTATCATTCGTCATAAGATGATCGACTTTATTCGAAGAAAAGATTTTGTAGTTGTTATGACAGCGACAGACATCGAGGTCCTAAAAGGTAAATGGCTAATAGAAGAACAAGAAGACGATATGTCGGGAGATCTCTATCAATTAATTGAACGTCTACCCGCCGACCAGTTTGAAATTCTGAAACTTGCTAAGATCGAAGGTTATTCAAGTAAAGAAATAGCCAGAGAGTTAAACCTGTCAGACTCAAATGTGAAAGTTATCATTCACAGGGCCGTAAAAATGCTTAAAAAACTTTCTTTTTGATTAGAAATAAAAAGCAAAACATCATAACACCCACACCAATAACCGCACTCTGATGACCTAATACAAGATGCCACATCTCACGATTAGCACAACGAAGTTCAGTGAGGATTAATGACATCATTGTTAGATGAATAGCGCCAAGAATAATCGCCGTATTCTTTTGGATGACATAAAATTGCTTCATCAGGAAAGGAAACATGAGTGCAGGTAATAAAGATCTGAGTACGCTGTGATAAAAACAGTTTAAGTCTCCGCTCGTAACGGAAAATGAACGATCATGAATTATTGTATTCGCTGAAAAATTCTCATACACCAAACCGGTGCAAATGAATAAAAAAGCAATCAGCGGAAATAACCAGATGGATTTTTTATTTTCCTGATTGAGAAGCTGAATAAAAAACAACCAACTTCCAAGGGACAATAAGAACATGATGGACGGAAAAATTATAGTAGAATTCAATGTGAGAGTATTGCCTGGTAGGCCCAACATAAGAAAATAAATAAAATTGAAAAGCGGCCAGCCTACAAATAAGACAAATTTGTTTTTCCAAAAAGGCTTTTTCCCATGCTCCTGAGATAGCTTTTGAATTAATTCATTCATAGAAATTTACCTACGTTTATTAAAGAGGTGAACATATTCACCATATCCTTTTTCTTCCATTTCCTCGAGAGGTATAAATTTTAGAGATGCAGAATTAATACAAAATCTCTTTCCACCCTTATCTTTTGGCCCATCATCGAAAACGTGACCAAGATGACTATCTCCAGATTTACTTCTCACCTCGGTTCTTGGGATTCCAAGGTCAAGATCCAGTTTGGTTTTCATGTTTTCGTCATTAATACCCCTGGTAAAACTAGGCCAGCCAGTTCCAGAATCATATTTGTCTAGAGAACTGAAAAGAGGCTCACCTGTAGTGACATCCACATAGATTCCATCTTTTTTGTTATCCCAATATTCATTTTTAAATGGCTGTTCAGTTCCTGACTCCTGAGTAACTTTGAATTGCATTGGAGTGAGTGTCTTTTTTAAGGTCGCCTTATCTTTTGGTTCCCATTTTGCTTCTGAAAATGTTGAAAATACCATCATCGATATAAGTAATAAATTTTTCATATTTCACCTCTCACTAGATATTCGCATGAGGGGTGAGAAAAGTTACAATATCTTTGAGTGATGTTTATTAGAGTAGGAATGTCGGTTACTTGCAAGGCTCAACAGCCTATTCATGAGAAATGGAAGGAAGGCAGTTGCAGTCAAAAGAACAATTATAGGAAAAGTAAGGATTTCCGAAGGAGAATCGAGTTGAGACATTTTCCTTCCGGCATAGACATAAACCAGAGTACCCGGAAACATTCCCACAAATGTTATCCAGATATAATTCCAAAGTTTAATCGGAGTTAATCCCATCAGGATATTGACGACGACAAAGGGAGAAACCGGCACCATTCGAATGGAGAAGAAATACCTGCTCCCCTCTTCTTTAAACCGTTTGTCAAAGTGATGTAACTTGTCCTTGAATCGTTCTCGAAAAAAATCCCTGAAAATATACCGTGAATACAGAAATGCAATTGTGGCACCGGTGGTTGATGCCAGACCAACAATCACAGTTCCAGTGACGACTCCAAAGATCGCGCCAGACAAAAGTGTCAAAACAATCGCACCAGGTATTGAAAGCGACGTGATAAGAACATAGACACCGACAAATTGAGCAGTAAATGCCAAAGGATTACTTGCGTAATATTCCTTAATCAATTCTAAGTTAGTTTTAATATTTTCAAATGTTATCAGGCGATAGATACCGGAAAAATAAATTCCGAGAATGAGACTTGAAATGAAGACGATGAGAACAATCTTTTTCACTTTTAGATTATACCTCTTCGTCAATAATCATGAATCCCGTTAACCTTGAATTTAACTTAAGGGCGAAGCTTAAAACTCAGAATGTTGAGTGAGACTTCAAAAAAAGATATGATTCAGGAGAAGACTTTTCAAGAGGAGAAGTAATGAATTTAGAAGTAAAAACGGCAAGAATTCCTGAGAAAGTAATTGTCATTATGGAAGGTGAAACTATTGCTGAGACAACTCAGGCAGTGGTTCTCATGGAGAAAGGATATGATCCTGTTTATTACATTCCAAAAAATGATATTAAAGAAATTGACCTCATCAAATGCGGTGATTATGAATCGCCCAAAGGTCATGCCGAACTTTATACAATCCGACATGGTGCCCGTGATACCGAGAACGCTGCCTGGTCTTATGATGAGCCTGACAAGCATTTTCCGGAATTGATCGGACGTGTGGCCTTTTACCCTGAAAAAGTTCAGGAAATACGAGTGATGGAGTAATTATGATTAATGAAAAAGAATCCTGGATGGGCCCGAAAGGCTTCGATGAGGCGAAATATTATCGGGATGAAAAATCCGACATCGGGATTACCCATTCAGATTCAAGAATTAAAGCAGAAATCCTTGAAGCGATCAGAAGAAATCCATTGATCGGAAATGAGACATTGAATGTTTTCGTTCAGGACGGAATTGTTGAAATTGGTGGAAAGGTTCATAGCGCCTCAACCAAAACAGAAATTCTGAAAACCGTATCGATGCTTACTGGAGTGAAGGAAGTTAAAGAGACGATTGACCTCTACCCTCACTAAGATAAGTTTGTCTGAAGGCTTCTTTGTGCTCATTCTGGGTCATTACACGCCAATGATCGTCTTCGAAAACGAACCATAAATCATTTGTTACCTTCAGGTAACAACCGTCATTAAATTGCATGGTTGAAGGTTCATAAGGAATCTCAAACCAGACTGGTGCAATATCTTCTGCAACTTTTTCAAACCTAAGAGACATATCCTTACTGATCGCAATGACGTCTCCCAAATTAGGTTTCATTTGTCGATAATTCATCTTCTACTCCATGAAGAATTCTACTCTCTTCATTGTGGCCAAACGACTTAATTCAATTTGAATGCTGTTAGAAATATTTTAGATAACGACGTTACTTGCGTTTTTTTAAGAACATCTTTTTCATAAAGTAGATAAGAATACACGAACAAAAAGCTGCAAGGCCTAAAGCTCCTCCAAAACCCGGATTGAAGGGGACCAGATAAAAGAATGTTAAGGCAAAAACGATACTTGCAAGTGTCAGGCTTTTAAAACCCATACGCTCTGACTCGCTCATTCCCACAAAAGTAGCTCCGAGAATGACAGGTGCGATTTTGTTTCCCAGCTCCATATCAAAGAGCATGATTGAACTCACCACAATCACAGTGAGAAGTGATGACGCTCGAACGGGAGAGAAATTTTTCTTTCTGATAAGCCAGCTGGTAGCAAAGGTGCAGAGAATAGCGACTGATATGAATGCTGAAATTTCTACCATAAGCTTTGTGAGATCAAAAAAAGAAATGAGGCAATAAAAGAAACTGTTCCAAGTTTTCCGCCAAAGCCAAGAAACTTCGGCTTGAGCAACAGATAGATGGCGGTTCCAATTATTGAAAGAATCAAAATATGTAGAGGATGACGAATGAGTTCAGGTGAACACATTCCTGCAAAAGATCCTGAATAGATTGCGGCATGAAGCCCCTTCTTTTCATAAAATTTTGGTAGATGCAGGAACGATCCAACGAGACCCGTCAGGGCCGCGGCGAGAACCGGCGATATTCCGGCCTTCATTTGAAGCAAATAGCATGAAAGGCACCCGGTGAAGAATGCTATAAATTTTAAAGGAAACAGTCGCATGTCTGAGATTATACATAAACTCAGATAGCCTTCAAAAAGTTTCGAAACAACATACCTGAGTAAACGACTCTCTCCCTAAGTCATATTGTTAAGATTCCGATAAAGAACTGAATATTTCTTCAGGGATTGAATGATATGACTTCTAAATTAGGCCACTTACTTTTTCTCGCCACTCTGTTTGTAGTGGCATCGTGTAGCCAAAAAGGCTCACCAGTAAAACTCGAAGTCTCACATAACTTTGCTTTCGGAAATTCAGCAGCACTTCAAGCTGTCTCCGCCGGTGGATTAATGGTGTGGGGAAAAAGTTCTGAAGGTTCAGCTTTTGCTCAGGCACTCGAAGGCGCAGATGATCTCAATCTTTCACTCGCGAACGGGACATGGACATTCTACGCAATGGCATGGGACGGAACGATTAACTATACCAACAGTGCAGGAACGGCCATTCCGTGGGGTGGAGTTCAGAGATGTGCAAAGAGTGACCCTGTTACACTGAATGGATCTCTGGCAAACGTTCAACTTAACATCAATAATGCTAACTGCGCTGATGCTGTCTTCGCAGGAACTGTTCCAACGACAACTGTTGGCCCAAATATATTTATTGCTCCAACTCAATTTAATTTTTGTCGTGGCATTGCCGGTATTGGTGACGCCTCTCATCTATGTACAGACAGCCGAATCGATAATCGTCAGAGAGAAAGAAAGGCGTATATCGGAAGCTTCATCGTAAACATGAAAACTTACTCGGTTGTTAACGGCGCTAAAACAATCACAGGTTCAATCAAAGGTATGTGTACTGAGATGCAAGGAAGTCAGGAACTGCCGACGGCAGAGACGACTTCAGATGCTTCTTACTACGGTGGATCATCCATCAAGGTTCCAGGTCTCCCCGCAGGTGGGCCGGGAATGCCTTTTCACATTGAAATTGAAATGTTTCCTGGAAACTCACAATGTGATGATCCTGCTCTCGGGGCGCAGGGAATACGTGGATCTCTCGTCAAACAATTCCCGAACGGGATTGCAGTAACTGAACCTGTTTCTCACAAGTATTTTCCTCACATTGATAACACGAACACTATCTTCAAGCACAAGCAGTACTTACAGATAACTTCAGAATCTATTTGTAATGGCAGAAATGCAACTGGTATGGACTTCCATCCATTTGCAGCCGGTGAAGGTACGAGAAATAATCCTTATATTATTTGTAGTGTTCCTCAATTTCATGCCATCAATGAAAGTAACACTCACATGTCAAAACATTTTAAACTCGAAGCGAACCTTGATTTCAATCCTTATTCAAATGGACTCGCTGGTACAGGTGTTGTGCCTGCAGAATTTCAGTGTCTCGAACATGGAACAAATTTCATTCCTGTCGGTTATCATGCGGCCACTTGTGCTGGTCCTGGTAATCCACTCGTCTATGGAACACTGGAAAACTTCACAGGTACTTTCAACGGTGGCGCATATACCATTTCGAACTTGAGACTAAGAGACAAAGATCAAACGAATCTTGGTCTGTTCGCATCGATCAATGGAACAACTGAAGTTGGAAATTTTAATATTGAGAATGTAGAAATTGAAGGTTCAGATCACATTGGCCTTATATCTGGCGCGGCCCAGGGAGCTTCAAGTCCTGGAAGCATTTTATTCTGGAACATTAATGCGAAGAAAGTAGATATTCAGGCAAGAAATGATAACCCTGCGACAGAATCAGTTGTTGGAGGCTTTATCGGAAGACTGGATAATGCCACTTTATTCAGAGTTTCAGTGAAAAACTCGAAAGTCCGTGGTGAGAATTCCAAAGTTGGTGGACTCATCGGCTACGGGACATATGTCAATTTGAATGAAGTTGCAGCTGAAGTTAATATCGATGCGAATTCACCCATCTATCCAAAGTATTATGTAGGGGGTGTTGTTGGACTCGCAGAAAACATGCAGATGGATTATGTGAAACACGAAGGTGCTCTTTACACTAATGCCACAAAGACAGGTGGGATCGCCGGAGCGATAAGTTCAGCATCTTCTCTGACAAATTTTTACGCAAACTCGCACGTCGTTACCAATGACAACTCACCTTCTAACTATCTTGGTGGAGTTGTTGGATCATGGAACGGCGGTAGCGCGATTGGCCCAGGATATACAATGTCGATTGTAAAATCAGATTGTACATCTGCTTGTACTCAAGGTCCGGTTGCTGGCTACATTGCGTCTCAACCAGGCACTCAAGGTGTTATCTTAACTTTGCCTCCATCTGAGACAGGCGAAGGCGCATCAGCAACCTCATTCTCAGGCGAAACACCAGTATCATCTATTTCCGATATGAGAAATTCTTCGAACTTCTCTACTTTCACATCAACAGGTGCATACAACTGGATCGTGGTGAATGGTGAATGGCCAAGACTTGATTTTGAATATCATCCTTGCACAAGTGTCATTAACACTGTGAATGTTTCCGGATCTGGATTAGGAACTGCCGCTTCTCCAAAAATTATCTGCAATGAAGCTCAGTATCTGAATCTAGGAAGTGCAGCAGCTGGAACCTATCATAAACTTGCAGGTAACATCAGACTTACTATGGCCGGCACTTCTCAATACGATATTCCTAATTTCGCAGCTGTCCTCGATGGTAACAACAAAATGATTCTTGGTGGATACTCTAATGCTTCAGGCGTTTCACCAATTGGTCACATTGGAACGATTGCAGCTAGTGCCATCATTAAAAATCTTCATATCAGCGGTATGGGTCGTGAATCAAACGACAATACGACAAATATTTCAAATCCTCATGGAGCTTTTGCAGCGATTAACAATGGTAAAATTCACAACGTAAAATTCTGGACCGATTCTAAGTACACCCGTTTTGGTGCAGGCGTAGTTGGTATCAATGGTTCAACCGGAGAATTGAAGAGTCTCTCAGTTGAGGGGAAACTTCAGGGTTACTATGATAGTTTTGCTTCTATCGCTGTTGTGAACAACGGTCTCATTCAGAATGTTAAGACAAATTCGGAACTCGTCTGTATAGAAGGTGCTGGATGTGCTCACTTCGCAGGATTAGTCGTACAAAATAACAGCACAGGCACAATCAAACGCACCGAAATGGGATCTCGCCTGAGAGAGCAATCAGGTTGCATCGCGATTGATACTTCCATGCTTGTTGATACAAACTCAGGCCTCATTGAAGATGTACTTGTTTCTAAATATACAGACTTCAACGTTTCAAACAATGCCAATTATTTCCATCGTATCAACTCAGCTTCAGGTGTTTTAAGACGAGTGATAAATAATGGCTCACTTCTTTTTAATAATAATAACTTCGCAACGCCGTTAAGTGGATTCCCAACTGCGGCAACTGCTGCATCTCCGGGTTCAGGAACACATACAGATGTTTATCGATTCGGTGGACGTTCAGGAAAACGTATTCTCCAAAATGTGCCTTTTAACTGTGGTAATGCAGATAAAGTTAACATGAGTGCATGGGGCGGGATAACAGACTATAACAACTGGAACTCCAACCTATTGGGTACTGGCTACGAAACTAATGGCTCCAAGATGATTGTTGAGCTTGAATTCAATGACGGCTATAAAACGACAGAACGTATTCTTGATTATGATGACACTACATATGAATTCGATGTTCCTGCAACACGATGTTATGCAGGTGCTTCTGGTAAGGCAACTCTTTGGTATACGGATGATCTTGCCCTAGATCTAACAGGAAATGAAACTTCCGGGGCTAGAACGAGTAAGACGGCCCATCTTTATGTAAACTACTCTACTGCTTTCCAGGCCGCTATGTGGGATTGGAATACGCCTGCACATGAATCAGAAAAGCTCGGCTATTACTCATACCTTCTCGGAGTTACTTCTACACCAGTTGTACCAAGAACCTGGGAACTTGAAGAAAGTGGTGAGCAGAGAATTTTCGAACTCGATTAAGACTGAAATTTGGGAAGTGCACTAATACTGCACTTCCTCCTGATATTCATCCATTCTTTCTTCATCAATCTCTACGTTCGGATCAAATTCATCGTCTTCAATTCGCACATCTTCTTCCTGCGCTTCCATCTCTTCATCAGTTGTACCGGAAAGCGAAGCTTCTGCCTGAGAAGCAGTCGTATCATCAGTACTCAATGTCCCCTGCTCAGAGAAAGCAGCAAAAGAAACCAGTGCTAGTAGCAAGATTGAAATCACGATCTGCATACATCCTCCTAATGTATCCTGAACCTCTCTAGTTCAAGATGCATGCGGTTCAGTTGATCCAGAAGATGAAGGATGATGGGCATGGCCTCATCATTGACTCCAAAATCATTATGCAACTCCCAGATGAGCTTGATACGTGCTATATCTTCACTGTCAAAGAATGGAGTCGTCTGATCAACAGGAAGAATCCATTCTTCCTCTACGAACCTCGTTATTATTTCACACGGAACGCCACATATTTTCGAAGCATCCTCTATTTGTTTTCTTTCCATCACTGCATCCTTGGATTGTAATTAAACTGATCCTTGAGATTTAGGGCAGCTTCTTTTAAAGCGGGATCAATATTTTTAGGCATGACAATTTTAAGTTCTACTATCTGATGACCTCTATTATCTGCAGGTCCTGCTCCACGGCCTTTAATCCGAAGTCTTGTTCCAGTTGATACACCAGCAGGAATGGTCATCATAATATTTCCATCGATCGTAGGTACTTCTATCTCGCCGCCAGTGATGGCGTCCAAAAAACTGATCGGAAGTTCGGAAAGAATGTCTTTACCTTTCCGCGAAAAGCCTTGGAGAGGTTTTACATTGATCTCGACATAGGCATCCCCGGCCGCACCCTGTCCGATGCCTGGACGGCCCTTTCCCTTGAATCTGAGTTTTTTACCGGATTCAATCCCTGCCGGAATTTTTACCCGAAGACTTTTTCCATCTGTGAGAGAAATAACTTTCTCAGTACCCAGTGCAGCTTCCTTAAATTCAACATCCATCTTGTAATGAATATCTTCACCTGGGAAATTAATATCTCTGTGACGGGCACCACCGAAAAGATTTTCAAAGAAGTCTGCACCACCCATCTCGTCACCGAAAGAATAGGAATATCGCCCACCATCGTGCTGAGTATCGTAAAATGATGGGCCACCACTTCGACTCTGATATTGTTGTTCGAATTCTTCTCCTCGATCAAATTTTGCACGCGCTTCTGCAGTGCCGATCTGATCGAAAGCGTGAGAAACAGCCTTGAATTTCTTTTCTGCTTCTTTGTTACCGGGATTGAGATCAGGATGATATTTTTTTGCAAGCTTACGATAGCTCTTCTTAATTTCATCCTGATCTGCAGTTTTTGATACACCTAAGATTTGATATGGATCATTCATGACTCATATTTTCGAATGATGAAGGCCCCAAGACAAAACCCAATGTGTCGTTTGATGCCTACAACAAAACTCAGGATTAGATTGGTTTAATGAGACCACACGCAATGCGATCACCTGAGTTCCCTGCTGGCTGAGACTTCAGGTCATCGGCCTTCTCGTGAATAAGAACGGCCTTACCGATGATTTTATCCATGTCTTCTAGAGATGATTTAGGCAGAAGAATAACCTGCTTTGAGATTCCTTCGGCATTCGTCACAATATTACCCATGTCACCGAGGTGCCTATCACTCGTTTCAGGTCGCCCGTGATCATGTTTATCCGGATTTAAATGGTCGCCAGCAGACTTGTAATCTGGCCCTTCACACACACCTTTTTCATGAATGTGAAAACCAAGTCTTGAATTTGGCTTCAAACCTTTCAAATCGGTCGTTACTTTAATTTCATCTTTCAATTCTTCTATTTTAATTATGCCTGACGCTTTCTGATATTTCACTGAATGGATATTAGAAACAGCAGCAAGTTCTTTAGTGGGAACCGGTGTTGTCGTTTGCTGAGAAGCGCATCCAATTAACAAAAAGCTCAAAAGAAATATTTTTTTCATGTACCACTCCTTATCTTATTTAGTGAGTATCAGAACAAGAGCGGCAAATTCAACTGAGTAAAATTCTTCCAAAGACTAAAGGGTATCTTTAATCACATTTTCGTTGATCATCGTTTATGAATATCCAGCAGACAATTTTTT
>JBEIQF010000486.1:0-1948 GCA_040376635.1 Halobacteriovoraceae bacterium | reverse complement strand
ATGCCCAGAAGATTAAGCGCCCACTTCTTGTTGCTCGCTCAAAAATTCCTGTTCGTAGTGAAGAGCTCGACTTCTCAGGCAAGATGGCCGAAGCACCTCATCTGACTCATGGTCAGAAGAGAGTAGCGATCACTTATTTAAATCGTGACAGCAAAAATCTCATGGATGTTGAGTGGAGATTCGCTTTCCACGACATGCTTGATAATGATCTCGGCTATCCTCCGAAAACGAAGCTCGATATTATGAAGGCGATTGTCCGCACGGATGGAGAAGAATTTCAGTTGAGAGATTTTTCATTCCTGGATGTTATGCAACTTGGAAAATGGGATGCCTTTAATCGTGCTTCTTCCTGGAAAGCGAAACTTGGTCATTGGCAGACGAGATATAAAGGTGAGGATCTGGCGACAGAAGGCTTCACGATTGGTTATGGAATCAGTCGCGGCTTCAACTTATTCACTCCTTTTGCCCTCGCTCATGTAGAGAACTCGTACGTGAGTGATACTCTCTTTAAATACAAATTTGGATACGGAGCTGATGTAGGTCTACTTACAGAATTTAACTACGCCTGGAAGCTCTGGTCGACGTTAGAGTGGCGTGTGCATCCATGGGATGAGTCTCGTGTTCTTAACGAGTTTCGTTATTCAAATCAAAGTTTTGGTCTTGGAACTTATCATCAGTCTTATCTGATCGATGGTGTGCAGGAGATGGGACTTCGAATCTTTAAATATCTATAGCTTTGAAAAAAGAAAGGGCCGCTTTTCAGCGGCCCGATCAAATTAGGAATTTTTTCTAGAGATCTGATTACTGAACATTCATGTTTTTAACTTGGCCACGACCAGTGATGTGGATTGTGTCGTTGCGCTCGAAAGCTGAAGACCAAGAGTTCATCTGGTACTTGATAGTCACCATTACGCCTGCAACAGGATCAGCTTTTGTACCGTGGTTCATCATGCCTGAAAGTTTCATCGTAGCATTGAAGTCCCAACCGAATGTTGTTTTAACAGCTGAAGGAACGATAAGAACGTTCGTTAGATATTTACCAGCACCGTTATAAGAGCCGCCGTATGAATAAACGACTTTATAAGAGAAGTTCACAACTTCTTTACCAGTACCATTTTTTACTTTCGCTACGAAGTTTCTTTCAACCGGCATAGAGAAGCCTTCAAGATCGAAAACATCTGCGATTTCTTTTGTCATTGGATCACGAGGAACAACTGAAATGGGAGCGTACTCAGTTACGTTAGATGGCTTACCTTTTTTAACGAGTTCATAAATTGCTTCACCAAGAGCAACCATATCACGAGCGGCCTGGATAACTTTACCAGCTGTTTCAGCTCTATCAGTGATTGTTGGTTTTGTTGGTTCACCACCAGCAACTCCACCAGGAATGCCAGCCGTTATACCGTTCATCGTTTTGCCGTGAGCTTGTGTTCCGCCTTCAAGACCGATTCCAGCATTGTAGATATCTTCAGAAGATACTTCTTCTACGGTGAATGATGAAATTTGTTGGTCGAGTGGAATAGATGGAGCAGCAAGTAGCGACGTTGAAAGAGCCAGAGACGTTAGTAATACGAGTTTTTTCATGTTTTCCCCCTAATTTGGAACCCCAATTAGTGCTTACCATCCGGGTAATCATTAATTTTGGGAGGTTCTATCAATTGAAGGAACGGAAGGTCAATAGTTGGCCAAATGAGGGTTATTTTTACAGCGGCGGTGAGTTAAGTCTTTTATCTCGAGGGGTTATGGATGATTCAGGAAAAGTCTGTGAGAAAATGTTATAAGTTAAGATTAAGATAGATATTAGTTTTCCTAATATCTATCTTCTCTCAATCGTAAAAGCTCTATGAATATTGGTCTGATGGAAGTCTTGAGGGATCGTCCACTGGGAGATTTCCTTCACTTTATATGTCTCAGTGATGATTCTGTGTAATTCGAATTTTCTCTTATT
>JBEIQF010000015.1:0-19641 GCA_040376635.1 Halobacteriovoraceae bacterium | reverse complement strand
TCGTCTTCACGATTATGCTCTTTCATCAGTCGATACGATTTACAAAGAAACCAAATCCAAGCTGGCCGATGCCGGAAAGATAGAGGGTCATCTTAAAAACCTGATGGAGATTGAGAAGATTTCAGATCAAATTTCACAATCTCATGCACTCCTCAGACCATTTCTGGATTTCTATCGCATTCGTCGCGGACAAAACAACGGAACCACTCTCCACGAACAGGCCCAGCACAGTCTTCTGGCCTACTCCGAAGAACATCAGGCCCTCCAGGGACTCGAAGAATTATTTTCTGTGACATTGAGAAAAAACGAAGTTAACATTTGATTATATAAATCAAGGATGAAATGCATGTCAGGGATGACGTCTCCTTCTTATAATCAGGACTTCCTTTCTAATACTGTAGGGTTAACCCTAGAGTTTTTATCAGATATTATCCTCGATATTCAGACCTTTGGTGAATTCACAGCAGAACGCGAGTTTTTCTGGAACCGTAAACTCGCAAAACTAACAAGCGACGTAAGCCAGTTCGTTGAACTCACGACACTTCTTTCTAAAACTATCATGCTCCGTAAAGGCCAAAGCATTGATGAGATCAAAGAGTCTCATATCCACCTCCTGTTTATTATGAAGGCCATGAACCAGGCCCAGCTAAAACAGGACTTTGTGGCACTGGAAGATTTGATTAAGTATGAATTAAAAGATAACTTAACTCAGTGGAAAATAGATCTCATACCTCAAACGAAGAAACTTCTGAATACGTAACACTATTCATCGATCCGCAAATCCTTTCGGATTTTGAATTCATTGATACAGATAGATTTAAAATTGCAGACGAAAAGTCTTCAAAGTTATCGCTCCTTAAAAAAGGGGACAGGCTTTGGGTGAACTTCGCTGATGGTGAGCACTGTGATTTTCCATACTACGCTAAAAACGTAAAATCGATCCTCGCAGGAATTGAACTTCAGAAAAGTCTTCGTGCTTCAACGAACGAAGCTTTTGATGGCTTCATCAAGACAACTCAGAACATTGAAAAGAAAGTCTTCTCATCAGTTTCACTGAACCCGGGTGAGAACGTCAAAGACCTTTGGGATGAGATCATCAAGAAAGTGAATCTTATTTCCAACGAGTCTCACAGTTTAAGATCACTGATGGAAAAACTGCTGGATGTTCCATTTCTACAGAAATTTGAGAGCTCACTTGTCATTCTTCATTTGAAAGGACAAACAAAAGCTGAGCTTCTTGGCATTGTCTGGAGAAGCGAAAAAACACAAAGCTTAGTTGAAGTTAAAGAATTTAACGCTTTCTTCAACTCCATCAAGAAATCCAAAATCAAGTCATTCTCTTCAGACTCCTTCTCTAAGATGAATCTTCCTTTTAATGGAAGTTTCCTTGCTAAAGAAGTGATGTCGAAGAAATACAGTATGGTCGCGATTGTTTCTCGCCAGGATTTTTTGAGTTATTCAAAAGAAGAAATCGAACTCTTTGAAACATGCATCGATCTACTTCAGCCGCATTTTGAAAGATTGATAGATCAGGAATTCTCAGACAAACGAATCTCAGAACTTCGTGTGTGCCTGAAAGACTTTCCTCTTCCGCTACGAATCCGCGACAACATCAGTGGCGCTTCGTTCATGAACGATCTTTACACGAGTGAACTTCAGGACAAGGACATCTTCTTCAACAAGAAAGTTCAAGGTCCTTTCTCAATTGACTTGTACGATTCAGATGAGCTTCGCCATTATGCTTTCGATCTCTTTCACTTTCAGCGTATCTCTCTTCTAGGGGAACTCTTAAATACATTGAGACATGAGCTCAGTAATCCACTCTTTGGCTTAAAGCTTGGCTCCCAGCTCTTCTCCATGATGGATGTGAATACTGATTCAAAAGAGATCATGCACGAGATTGAGAAGAACATTAATCGCAGTCAGGTGATCATCGAGAATTTCTCAAATCTCTACCAGATTCAAAATGAAAGTAAGCCAGTTGCCATTAAGAAAATCATTGATGAGTCTATTGTTCTCTCTAAGTCTGAAGGCCGTGAAGTCCGGAAATCAATTCAGTACTTAAATAATACTGAAAATATCGAGCTGGATGTTCCCTTGATCTTTGTTGTGCAGATCATCTTCAATTTGATCGTCAATGCTGCGCAGGCGATGAAGAACATGGAAGGTACCAAGGAATTGACTCTCACGATCAATGCTGAAGATAAGAACGTTTACATCGATGTCTTTGATAATGGGCCTGGAATACCGGCAGATAAGCTTTCACAGCTCTTCAAGCCCTTCTTTACGACCAAAACTCAAGGGACTGGTCTCGGACTCGTTCTTTCACGAAATCTCGCTCTAAAAATGGGTGGAAATCTGGAATATTTAGTTAATAATAGCGGTAAAGGCGCCCACTTCAGGCTGACGTTACCCAGAACATGAATACAATCCTCATTATTGAAGATGAAATTCTGATCCAGCAATCCTTGAAAAAACTTTTCGAAAGAAAAGGACTCAAGGTTGATGTCTCAGCAAGTGGCAAATTAGCGATCGATCTGATCCTCAACAATCACTATGACCGAATTATCTGTGATCTCATGTTGCAGGATATTTCTGGTTTTGATGTCATTGAAGAATCTAAAAAGAAATTTAGTCCTGAAGAAATCAGTAAGAAGTTCGTCATCATGACGGCCTACAATTCTCCGCAAGTTCTTTCTCGTGCAAACGCTTATCAATGCAGGCTTCTCAATAAACCATTTGATGATCTTGAGCAAGCCATGCGAACCATGACGGAATAAGAATGAAAAAAGCTTCTTTGAAAACCATCGGTATCACGCTTAAACCTAATTCCACTCCGGAATTCTACAATATCCTGCCAAATCTCTGCGCCTGGCTTCTGAGAAGAAAAAGGCAAGTCGTCTTCCGCGAGGAAGATAAAGAGAGAGTAACAAAATTCTTCAAGTCTAAATCTACTGATAATCTTTTATTCTGGAATGCTAAAAACTTTCACAGCAAAGTAGATATCATGTTCTCCCTTGGCGGAGATGGAACTCTGATTGGTGCATGTCGCAGAATCAACTCAAAGATCCCTGTTCTTGGAATCAATCTTGGAAGACTTGGTTTCATCACTGAGTTTAATAAGAATGAATACTTTGATCGTCTTGGAGATATTCTCGACGGCAATTTCCAAACGACAGTGAAGCCACTTATTCATGTAACTGTAATGAGAAAAGGCGAAGTTCATTTCACTGATTACTTCTTCAACGATGCAGTACTCGCAAAGAATGATATCGCTCGTATGATCTATCTTCGCGCTGAGCTCGATAAAGAACATATCTACAATATCGCTGGCGACGGAATTATTATCTCCACTCCGATGGGTTCAACTGCGTACTCAATGGCCGCTGGCGGACCAATCGTGCATCCGGAAGTTAAGGGACTTGTCCTCACTCCGATTTGCCCGCACTCACTGATTCATCGTCCATTTGTGATCCCGGATACTGCCCCTATCACGCTTAAAATCCTTCCTCCTCATCACTCAGTGACTCTAACTCTCGATGGGCAAGTGGCGATTAATATTGATGAACAAGACGTTGTGACGATTAACGATAAGAAGGTGAAAAAAATCTCCCTTATCCGCAATCCAGACCGGTCCTATTTTGAAACAATCCGCGATAAGTTTGTCTTTTCTAAAAAAGATTAGACCGGCTACGGAAAAAGTACGCCTTTTTTCTTGATCGTCCGTAAATTATCCGTAATATAAAGTTACGGAGGAACTTATGGATGCTCATTTTTATCTTAAAAATCTCATTATTCAGAATTTTGCGACCTTTAAGAATCAATCCATCAGGTTCAAGCCTGGGTTCAATGCCATTATCGGTGAAACAGGTTCCGGGAAAAGCTTAGTCCTAGATGCTCTCCAACTTATTCTCGGTGGCCGTGCTGATAAGAAAGTAGTCCGTCGTGAAACGGATTATTCTCTGATAGAGGCTTCCTTTCATTGTGTTGATGAAAAAGTCAGAACATTTCTTGAAGGTGAAGGATTTCCTGTTGAAGGAAATGACATCATTATCAAGCGACTCATCTATAAGAACGGAACAACAAAAAATTATATCAATCACCTGACTTGTACGGTGACCTTCCTTTCATCGTTTGCAAGAAAGTTCATTGATCTTGTGGGGCAATTTGAAAATCAAAAATTATTGTCTGAAACTTATCAGCTTCATCTACTGGATCATTTTGCCAAGCAACTGGACGATGTTCAGGATTTCCAGACTCAACTCAAGGACTATAAGCAATTCAAAAAGGATTACGAAGAATTGATTCAGTCGAAAGCTCTTCGTGAGCAAAGACTGGATTATTTAAATTTTCAACTTCAGGAGATCGAAAAACTGAATCCATCCTCCCAGGACGAAGAAGATCTCCTGAAGAAGAAAAATTTAATGATTAACCTCGAGAAGACTCAGAAGCTCTGCTTTCAGGTTAAAGAAAGTTTTGAGGGCGGAGAAAACCAGACAGGTGTTTTGGGTCAGATGAAGTTTCTCACACACCTATTCGCCAAAAACCCGGATCTCTTCTCAGACCAGGTCGAATTACTCGTTGAAATTGATGATCGTATTCAACTTCTCCAGGAGGCCATAGATAAAAAACTCAACCTTGAAGTGGATCCATCTGAACTTGAAAATGTCCTGGATCGACTCGACTCGTATCAAAAACTCAGGAAAAAATTCGGAGGAAGTGTTGAATCCATTCTTCAGACTCAAGTGGATTTTCTAAAGGAAAAAAACCAACTTGAATCACTTGATATCAATCTGGAAGATCTGCAGAAAAGAATAGCTCAGCTTGAAAAGAAACTCGTGACTCAAGCGAACTCTCTACATAGTAAGCGAGCGACATTTGCCAAGAAACTTGGAGAAGAACTTACGAAAAAAGTTCGCCTCCTGAAAATGAATGGTGCCACCATCAGGCTGGAAATTGAAAAACTGGAAGAGCTGACCGAAACCGGATTGTCTCGAGCCTTTTTTATTGCCGAAACAAATCCAGGGGAAGGCTTCTTCAAAATTAAAGATATTGCTTCAGGTGGTGAACTTTCAAGAATCCTCCTTAGTCTTAGACAGATTCTTTCGAGTCACGATTCGATCAGTATTTTCCTTTTCGATGAGATTGATACAGGTATCGGTGGAGAAACCGCTACCTGCATCGGAAAGGCCCTTGCTGAAGTGGCTTTGCACGGACAAGTCATTGCGATTACCCATCTTCCGCAGATTGCCCAATTTGCCGAGGCATTGATTGTTGTGAACAAGGATATTCATGCAAAAGACAAAGAGTCCCGCACTGAATCTACTGTAAAAGAAATTTTTGGGAAGCTCGTGTTAAAAGAAGTGAAAGCGATGGCGCAATTATCTTAGAGAAACAAAACTAGGCACGTGATTATCGATTAATATAAACGTTTTGCTGTTAAGAGCATATCCATTATTGAGGTAAATAGAATGAGAACCGGGAATAGAGAATTGATCTTTAACGTGACTATGTCCCCCGAGGACAAAATCAAACTCGCCTTTGGTCGTTACGGTTACACCATGACGGAACTTTGCACGCACTCCTTCCGCATCAAACTTCTTAGAACCTTTCTTACGGGAAATCTTTGAAGCGCGCTCGCCAAGGAAATTAAGAAGAGCGAATGGCATAATATAATCCGCAATAAACTTTAGCGGTTTGGATCTGATAAATCTCATGTAGCGGTGATAAGAGTGATTATCAATTTCATGCTCATCACCGTGCGAGAAATAATATTTTTTCCCATCAACGTTTTCAATTTTGGGCTCTTGAGTGATGAGGACTTCGTTGTTCTTCCACATTTTCTTGAAGAGCTTCTCGAGATGAACATCGTGATTGCCTTCAAAGAACATGACTTTCTTTCCGGCCTTCTGGAGTTCATCGATCCTTCCAAACAAATGAGGATACATGTTGAGATACTCATCATGCGGACCAACCACTAAATCGAAGATGTCGCCAAGAAGCAGAATGTAGTCAGCAGATTTTACGTCTGGATGGCCCAAAAACGCCGAAAGAAGCTTATCAGCTTCATCATTGGGGCGTTTTACATGGACATCAGAAATGGCAGCAATTTTCATTACTATGAATTTATCGCATGTAACTCATCTTTGATACGCTCAAAAATAAACTTCTCGAGGTATTTGCGGCTGATCTGATCAATTTTTGAAAACTTGCAGCTTACTCGCCAGACTTTATAAGTCAGACCATTGAATTCGTCGGGTTCAATTTCTCTGATCGTGACTATTTCTGCGTCTACATTTGTGGACCATTTGCCGGCCTTGATCTCCACCATGGCGATTGGATCATTTGTCTGAAAGAACTTTGACTCCATTTTCGAAATGAAAAAGGAAAACCCCCCAGGGCTTACATCAAAACAGTCTTTCAGAAAATATTGGGACATCGGTCGAGGAAGAGTAACAGATTTTCCAAAACTCACTTTAACTTCTGAAGAATCATATGTGTTGAGGCGGAGGGATTTACGTCTTTCAACCTGCGCGACAAAATCGGGGATTTTCAGATAGTAACGGAAGGGAGCATCGGTCTGCTTTACGCTACAGCGGAGAAGAAGAGCGGAATCTGGAATGTAGAGGTCGACAAAGTTTTGTCCGCTCATCAGGTCTTGAACAGTGCGGTCCTGTCCTTCGGCCGGGATGATACAAAAATCGTTACGCATTTTTCTGATCGATTCAATTCTGACCTGACCAAGATGTTTTGTGTTTCCGATTAATTTCCAGACAAATACATCGGCACTGTTATCTTTCGCTCCAAACAATAAGCTCAGAATAGCATACTCATCTTTTACTTTCTTGAGCTGGTTGTCGTTTGTTGCCAAAGCAAGTTCTCCAAAAAAATCTCCCGGGTTTTGGCCCGGGAGATTCTGGGCTTAATTCACAATACCGAAATCAGGGAATACTTATTAACCGATCAATCTAAGAGCAGCATTACCAAGCTGGTTAGCTTGAGAAAGTGTTGCTGTACCAGCAGCATTCTTGATCTGTGAAGATGCAAGTTTTGCTGTTGATTCCGCTACGTCAACGTCTTCAATACGTGAACGTGCAGCTTCCTGGTTAACTACCGCTGTATCAAGGTTATTGATAGTCGATGATAGTCTTGATTGAACCGAACCAAAGTTTGCGCGGTAAGCACTTACCTTGTTAATTGCATTATCAATTCGTTCTAAGTTATCAATGGCGTCCTGCTTATCGCGAACGTTTGTGCCACCGATTCCTAGTGACTCAGCAGATGCATCTGTATTAGCTGCATCAAGCTCAATCATGTTTTCCTGGCCGCCGTATGCACCGACCTGGAACTGAAGAACATCTCCTTCACCTTTCAGCAAAGGACGACCGTTAAACGAAGTTGTCTTCGAAATACGGTCTGCTTCTTGAACAAGTTGTTCATACTCTAGTGAGAGATAGCCACGTTCAGCTTCACCCACGGTGTCTGATCCAGCTTGAATAGAAAGCTCACGTAAACGTGTAAGGATGTTACTCGTTTCATTCAAACCACCTTCGGCAACTTGAACCATCGAGATTGCATCGTTAGCGTTACGTCCGGCCATTCTCAAGCCTTTCGTTTCAGCATCTAGCTTCTTAGCGATAGCCAGACCTGCGGCATCGTCAGCGGATTTTGTAATTCGCTTACCTGATGACAATTTTGAGAACTCTGCTTCCTGGGAGGCATTACTGACCCTCAGGTTTTTTTGCACCTCTTGAGATGCAATGTTGGTGTTGATTCTTAAGCCCATTTACGTACCCCTTGAAAAGAATCTTTATCGTTACACCTGAGTTTTTAAATCAGGTTCGCTTCCTGATCGGAACACTCGGATAATAGTTAAGTTCTATTCGGTAATTCAGAGTAAAAAAATCAGGAATTCGTCTAAAATCGACTACTTAGAATTAATTAACAAGCTCTTAAACTCATTAAACGATTTGGGATAAGACTCAGATATGACTGAAAGGGCCCGAGGATGTAGCCAACACCAGTTATCACCTGTGTCCCAGCGGCGCGAAGGATTCCATTCGGGAAAGGGGGTGTTTTCCTTCTCAAAAATGAGTACGGAATGCTTCATTTTGAGTGATGCCTGGAGAATGGAAAACCATAAATTCAAGTCAGCGTGAACGGCATTTTCCACTCGGAAAAATGAAATTACATCGAGATCTTTTTGCTGATTGATCTCGAGAGAGAGGATCATGTATGTGAGATTTTATTAATTACATTCGTTGTAGAGTAACCATCTACGAAGTTGAGAGAGAAAACATCTCCGCCGGCAGCGATGACTTCTTTACCGCCAACGATCTGATCAATTTTCCAGTCCCCACCTTTCACAAGAATCTTCGGCTGCACTTTGAGAATGAGATTCAGAGGAGTGTCCTCTGTGAAGATCTCAGTGAAGTCCACTGCCTTCAATTGAGAGAGAACATATGAACGATCAATCTCATTGTTAATTGGGCGCGAAGGTCCTTTCAAACGTTTCACACTGGCATCTGAATTCACACCAACAACAAGTAAATCACCAAGCTTTCTCGCTTCAGTAAGATACGTAACATGTCCACGGTGAAGAATATCAAAGCAGCCATTCGTGAAAACGATGCGCTTGCCTTGATTGTCTTTTAAGAATTTCTCGAGTGCTTCTGAAAACATTAGTCGATCCGGATAACTTTTGAGCTCGTGATTTTGTTCTGAAGATCAAAGTATGAGAACAAACCAAGGCTCACAAAATTGAGAAGGCTTACAGTTGAACGAATGAGAAGAGCAACAAGTGAAAGCGATTTATCATTCATACCAGTAACTCTGATACCGAAAAGATTTTTTCCGAGAGTCGACTGGCTCGCTTTCTCAAAGATTGAGAAATAAATCACATAGAAACCACAGAATAGAGTCATCACAAGTGGTGTGATCTCATTCGGGTATTGTGTCCACACATCAACCAGATCCATGCTGATCGTTCTCGCCATGACTGTAAGAACAATTCCAAGAATTGAAGTGATGAAGAGAAGATCAGTCATGTAAGCAAAAACACGCTGAGGCTTCGTTGCGAGACGATAGTATTTTTCTTCAGAAATTTTAAGTTCCGGTGAAGGAATAGTCTGGGCCGGAGCCTGACCGTAAAAAATCGAAAGATCACTTTGATAGATTGTATTTTCTTTTTTAGCAGCAGGCATCGACTGAGTCATAGGGCTAACAGCAACAGTTCTCTCAGTAATCACTGGCTTAATTTCAGTTGCCTTCTGGTGGTGAAAACCAAGTCCAGAAGTAATAGGTTTAAACTCAAAATCGATATCATCAATGACTGATGGATTATTTTTCTGATTTTTAACTTGTTCTAAGTTCATGTGAGTTTCCTTTTCATTCTCATCATAGCAGGCCCGGGATCACTTAAGCAAACTTTGGATCATGATTCCCGCACCTGTTGCGAGGGCCGTAGGAGTTCTTAAAATCGGTGTTGGTAAATTGACGACTTTTACCATTTCTTTCGAATGCAAAAGTTCCAGCTCTCGGGGGGAAAATCCACCTTCAGGTCCGACGATCAGAAGCCGTGATGCCGATTCATCATGCTTCGACGTTTTTGCATTAAGTTTAGTCTGAGAATCCATCAATATTGCTTCAGCATATTCCTGAAACGGGATCTTTTCCCATGTGGCCTCGATCACTTCCGGAAGATACGTTGCATTGGACTGCTCGAGAGCAGAAACCAACAGTTTTTCCATTCTGTCCGATTCCGGTGTCTTCATCTGCGAGTAGTCAGATCGGATAAGATAAATTTTGCGAAATCCAAGTTCAGTTGCTTCCTTAAGGCAAAGCTCAAGGGCCTCGCGCTTAGGCATGGCCAAAGCGAGGTCAAAATGAAAAGCACGCGACTTCTCACTTGATGAAACGAACTTAAGTCTTAATTCTCTTTTTGAGATGGCCTCAACGATTGTCTTAACTTCAAGACCTGAACCGTTTAAAAGCAAAAGCTCTTCTCCCGTTTCAATGCGTATCACATTCACCAGATGGTGAAGTGAATCATCTTTCAGGACGTATGAATCCTGAACAGAGAGATCTTTAAGCCAATGCGCTCGCATTTACTTTTCCCTCTCAAATAACAGGGCTGCCCAATCACCTTTTTCAAGATGGCTGATAAGCTTCATACCGTGAGATGCATATAATGTTTTAATTCCATCTGCCTGATGTTTTAAAAGACCTGAGAGAATTAAGGCGCCATTAACTTTTGTATAATTTATCAACGCTTCTCTTTCCAGAAGCAGGATGTTCTCGAGAATGTTGGTAAAGACAACATCATATTGCTTGTGAAGCTTCTCTCTCACTTCAGGTAACAATAATCGAAATGCTTTATCTTCAAGTTCATTTGTTTCAGCATTCTGATAGCAATTCTTATTTGCTTCAGGATCAATGTCGTAGAAATCAACTTTCGCATCTGGAAAGAATTTGAAAACGGCGAGACCCAGAATTCCGGAACCAGATCCGAAATCAAGACACGTTTCTAATTTCTTATTGAGAAGATGTTCAGTGAAAAGCTTGAGACACAAGAATGTTGTCTCGTGACTTCCGGTTCCGAATCCCTGACCTGGATAAATGAAAATCTGCTCTTTAGCAGAAGACTTATAATCTTTGTTCCATGAAGGAATGATTTCAAGAGACTCGCTCACAAGGATTGGCGAGTAGTGCTTTTTCCACTCAGCATTCCAGTCTTCATTTTTGTGCTCTTCAACTTGTGATTCACACAGATATTCAGTGCGAACATTCTTTAGAAAATCATTTGCAGAAGTTTTGTTATCAAAGAAGAAGCGATAATTAGCTGGCCTGCCTAGAACAGTTGATTCAACTTCATCAATTACATCTTGAGAAAGATCTCCACCTGAATAGGACCTATCCCCGAGAATCTCGTCGACCTCAGCTTCAGTTAAAGAGAACTCTTCGATCCCCAATGAACCGAAGTCGTTGATCGCAGCCGATTCAACGTTTTGCCACTCAGTTTGAGACGGCTGAAAATGAAAAAGGGTCACAACCCAAAATTTATCCATAAAAATCCTTTAAACACGGAGTCTTATAGCCTGAAAATCAGGTCCTGTGAGGCTAAAAAAATTACATTTGTGAAGGTTTTCTTGGGCAGATGGCCTTCTGGGTGGTAGAACCCGATTCCGTTATGCAAAATAAAATCTTTCTTATCGGTATCGCAGGTGGCTCCGGCTCTGGAAAAACGACTTTTGCCAAAAAGGTCATGAAGAGCATCAATAGCACCCATTCGAGTCTCCTTCACATGGATTCATATTACCTTCCCACAGTTCCTAAAAAGGACGGTAAGGCCAATTTTGACCATCCTGATGCATTTGACTGGAACCTCTTACGCCATCATTTATCTGAGCTTAAAAAGGGTCACTCTATAAAGTGCCCGGTTTATGATTTCAGCACTTCGACGCGTACTGAAGAATACGAAAAAATCGGTCCATGCAAGGTTGTCTTGTTTGAAGGGATCTTCGCCCTTTATGACCAGGAGATCCGCGACATGCTGGATATCAAATGCTTCCTGCATGTTGATTCAGATATCAGATTCACTCGCCGACTTCACCGTGACGTAAAAGAGCGTGGTCGTTCGCTAGAATCAGTTATCTCTCAGTACTACGATACAGTTCGTCCGATGTATCAGAAGTATCTTGATCCTCAAAAACAATACGCAGATTTCACTGTTGGAGAAGAGACTGATGTTGCTTCTTTGATTCTTGGAGCAAGAATCAAACAGATGGTGGAAATGCCAATTGAAGAATTCAAAACAGCAGAACAAACAATGTAATAAAAAAAGCCCCTCTTTCGAGGGGCTTTTTGTTTGTGGTTATTTTAGTAAGAGACGATCTGGCATGATGAAGTCTTGCTCAGATAGATCTGCAATTGATTCTACCGCAAAGAGAAGCATTGATAGTTTAGGGATCACAAGGTTTTTGAAGTCTGGTCCTGCGTTCATCAAGCGACCAAGTTCATCCTGCCAAAGTTTTCCGTTCCACTGATCAACCAGAGTGAATATCTCTCTCTGAGCTTTCATATCACCTGATTTGGATGCATCAATTTTTGCCTGAAGATTACGTGTCGTCTTAAGAAGATCAAGATAGATCTGGAAGTCTCCAGAACCCATCGCCATTTTAATTGAAGCAAGTTCCTGGAGTTCAAGTCTCATCACATCGATCAAAGAAGATGATGCTTTTGAAACGTTACCAGCAAGACCTTTATCCCAACCGTATGAAAGGCGAAGTTGGCCAACAAGAGTTCTCATTGATTTAATAGCAGTCTTAAGTCTCTCAACATCATCATAATCTGCAAGAAGTTCATCAAGAACTGTTCCGAATACTACTACGAGACGAGCATTTTCCTGAACACGCCAGTCGAGAACTGAGTACACATTCGCGCCATTCTTATCAGTAGCATCGAGAAGCTTAATGCCTTCATTGATTGCCGACATGAAACGGTCTAAGTGTGTACGGTGAGATTTTGCGATCTCAGATTTAAAATCATTTAAATTACGAAGCACTCCAGAGTATGAAGAACGAAGAACTCTACCTGCACCAGTCATGCTATCTTTAAGATAAACAGGGATACCTGTACGAAGATAAACTTTTGTAGGGTGAGTGTAGTAACTTGTATCGAAATACACCTGGTTTACACCATTAGCACCGAAATCTTTTACACGCTGGTTACTTGCTGAAGACCCTGTAATTGAGTTTCCGCTCCATGTACCAACATCATTATCGTTATAAGTGTTTTTATATTCAATCTTCCCAATAGGAATTGTCGAATTAAGAGATAACTTCATGTGCATACCACTATTTGAAGTTGAGCCAGAGCCAGTTAACGTAAAGTTACCGGCTTCCGGAATTTCACATTTTGCGAATGCGCCTTTCGTGTAACAAGCAGTGTACATATCGATGATGATAAATTCATCAGTGTATGTGATGCCCTGGGTACCTTGAGCAAATGCGCCGAATGAAACTAATCCGAATGCAAGTGTTGATAATATTTTTTTCATTTTTCTACCTCTTAAAGACCAAGCTCAGATTCAAGTTCAAGAATTTTTGCTGTCACTTCTTTTTCTTTCACGTCGTAACGCTCAAGAATGTCTTCTTTGATGCGAAGTAGGTCAGCTACAACGTAGTCAAAGTTTTCGTTATAAAGAAGTCTTTCAAGAAGAACATCATTATCAATCACGATTTTAGCGATTCTTAGTGAACGGTGAGCTGTAATAAGTGAACGTTCGTCACGAACCTGCTCAGAAGCACTCTGAAGAAGAGAAATTTTCTTCATTGGTAGAAGAACTCTTGGCCAAAGGTGTGAGCCGAAATCTGTTTCAAACTGAAGGTCTTTAGAAAGTGTGCGTGAGATCTCGAGGAATTCAGCACCCCAGTTATCATTTGAAACGTTTTGTCTTTCATATCTGCGGTAGTTTAGTGGAGCCGCTGATGGAGAGAAGATTTTCCCGTCAAGAATACGTGAACAAGTTCTTTCAAACTTCATTGAGATATTTTTTACGTTACGACGAACACGAAATGAGTAATCAGGATCATAGCCTGGAACACCGATGTTATGGATAAGTTCGCCGTCAGCGTATACTTTGATGAAGCCATCGATGCGGATCCCTTCTGCAGAGATCAGGATTCTTTCGATAAACTTTCCGTTTGTTTCAACTGAAAGAGTATCACCGGGACAGTAGCGACCTGTTTTACCGAGATCAGCAAGGTTTAATACATCAGCGCGTGCCGACATTGTGAGAAAAGTAGCAAGAGTGAGAAGTGCGTATGTTTTCATTTTATATTTCCTTTAATTTTTTAGTTTTATTATTCGCGGTTAAGGTCATATTTTTCGATCATGTCTTGCTTGATTGTTTGAAGATCAAGACCAAGACGGTCGAAACGTGAATCCATAAGCATTACATCACTCTCAAAAAGTGGTTCAGCATTATCAATAGCGTCGATTAGTGCTTCTGCTTTTTTCTTAGTTGATAGTGATCTTGCGTCGCGAGCATCATCCGATGCCTGGACTTTTAAAGCTGCTTTTTTGAGCGGTTTTAAGTAACGCTCAAATGTGTTTGAACCAAAATTCATCCCTTGAGATAGAACCTGAAATTCAGCAATGAGATCAAGGATTGATTCACCCCATTTATCAACGTTGTAACTACGGCGAACTGAACGTTCCATTGAAACGTATGAAGAATAGTTCTTTCTAACTGTGTAGATTTTGAAATCAAGAATTTTCACTCGAGAACGGTCCTGAACTTTAAGAACGATTTCAGAAACGTCGCCACGGATAACGATCGGATAATCCGGGTCACGGCCTGGAACACCAAGAGTAGCAACTTCATCACCATCAGCGTAAACTTTTGCGAATGAATAATCCCTCTGAGCACCTTCTGCTGAAATCATGAGTTGTTCTACATAATGTGAACGACCGTCGTTAAAACGGAATGTAATGTTTTCGTTTGCATCAAGAGTCTTGATGTATTCGTTATGAAGGAATCTTTTTCCTTCTACTTTTAGATCGATAATAGGTGGAAGAGCTGCGAATACGTTTACTGCAAAAGTTAGAACCGCGAGAGAAAGTAGTGCTTTGAACTTCATATGAACTCCTGAATTAATTATTTATTTCTGACATTCTTTAAGTGCTAGTTTTCCGAGCTGAGATAGCTCTTTCTTGTCACGAGCAAGAGCTTTGTTTTCTGCTTGCTGCTTAAAGATACAAGAGCGAGTGACCGGTCTAACTGAACATGTCTGATAAGAGTCCATGACAGAAAGTCCCAATCCACGAGCTTGCTTCATACATTCAACACCAGATGGAACGACTTTTTCGGCCTGTGCCACTCCTGCTACCAGGATTAAGAATGTGAAGAGAATCGCTCTCATTGTGTACTCCTTTCATGCATGTCTAAAACTTAGACAGCTTAATTAGTTAATTTCGTGAAAAACTATTTATTTGGAGGATATATGTGCAACCTCAATGCCATAGGCCAATGCCTTTCAGAATAAGCTCTGGTATGATGAATGCTTTAGAGGTGTTACTTGAAAAATAAATATTTTAGCGTGCTACCTATAGGCGGAGTTGAAGAGATCGGCTCCAATATGACTCTCATTAAAACTGACAGTGAACAAATTGTAGTCGATTGCGGGATGCTCTTCCCTTATGAGGAATGTTTCGACATTAACTACCTGATTCCAGACTTCGGATTGCTTGATTCTTCAAAGCTCACTTCAATTGTCATTACTCATGGACATGAAGATCACATTGGAGCCCTGGCACATTTTCTGAAGGAATTTCCTGAAGTCACTGTCTACGCGACGAAGTTCACTCTCCATCTTATTCAGAAGAAACTTGAAGAACATAAAGTCACATTTAAATATAAGCTCTATGAACCAGACAGTGAGTTGCAGTTTAAATCAATTGATGTGTACCCTGTTCATGTGAATCACTCTATTCCTGAAACATGCGGACTCATCATTCGCTCGAAGGATAAACACTGGGGCGCTCTTTATATTTCCGATTTCAAGGTTGACCTTGAGTCTAAGCACGAAGCTCCGATTGATTTTAAAAGAATCAAATCACTTCTCTCTGAATGTAAGAAGACCGCTTATTTCCTTGATTCGACCAATATTCTGAACGACGGAAAGACGACTTCAGAAGGTGAACTTAAGAGCGATCTCAAATCGCTTATGGAACGCGAAGAGGACAGGATCTTCATCACTCTCTTTGCTTCTAACGTTCATCGCATGACTTCAATTGCTAAAATGGGTATCGCCTCTGGCAGAAAGATCGTCATTATGGGTCGATCGCTGAAGGCCTATATGGAATCTGCTTTTGAAACAGGTCACAGTGATATTCCGACTGATCATTTATTCCAGCCGGATCAGGTAAAAGGTCAGACTGGTAAAATGCTTGTCTTCCTTTCTGGATGCCAGGGTGATTTCTTATCTGCCCTTAGAAGATTCAGTTATGGTGAAGACAGTACGTTCAAACCAGGCCCTAAGGATCTTGTGATCTTCAGCTCGAAAGTCATTCCGGGTAATGAAAAGAAAATCTACCGCATTTATAACAAGCTCACTGAATTTGGTGCGACCATTATCACGGCGAGTGATCATTTGATTCATGCCTCAGGTCACCCCGGTAAGGAAGATCTTCATCTTCTCATGAAGAATTTCACTCCGGATTTCTATTTCCCTATTCACGGGGAATCTTATTTCCTTAAAAAGCACTATGACTTCATTAAAGAATCATACCCTCATGTAAAACCTTACCTTATCTACAATTATCAGGAAGTGGTGTTGGGAGATGAGACGGTAAAAATTGAAGAACACGAGTCCAAAGAACCGAGACTCATCCATGGCAAGGCCATCGAAATTGAGAAAACCCAGATCAGCCAGCGTCGCAAGATGGCCACTCAGGGTGCAGTCTTCATCAGCTACCATAAAGGCATGGGACAAATCGAAATTACCACCCTTGGCCTCCCGCTTATGGCCCAGGATCTGATCGATAACCTCAAAAAGAAACTTCTTGAGCAAATCAGAAAGGATTTAGTGAGCCGGGAAGAGACCTATTTCAAGGATCAGGTAAAGATTGCGACCCGCCAGTTTTACAATAATTTCCTAGGTTACAAACCTATGACGGAAGTTCATTTATACTAATATAATAGTATAAATGGAAAACGCGGCCCTCTTACTCATCATCGTCACCCTGTTCTTACTCGTCATTATTGTCGGGCTACTTTCTGTATTGATCTTCAAGATCATGAAGCAAGGAACTCCCGTCTCAATGAATCCGCCCAAGGAACCTACGGGCGAAGCACCTCATCCGGACGTATCAAAAGATAAATATCATCCGGCGATTCTTGAAAGACTGAAAGAGCTGGAAAAAGTTAAGCCCAAAAGATCTGATCTCTTCTGCCCGAATCACACGGAAGAACCAGGTGAAGTCGTTTGCGCCATTTGTGACAAGCTTTACTGCAAGGCCTGTATTAAGCCATTCAAAACCATGCATTTCTGTAAAGAGCATCTTCCTCTCATCATGAGATACGATTGGGATGAAGTTCTTACTGTTAAAACATCTACGGCCGATCCTGAAAAAGGCGTAAGACTGTATGATGTAAAAAAAGAAATCTTCGAGAAGAAAAATATCCCGAGTTATGTTGAGACTCATTATAAAATCAACGTTGATCAGGACTATATTGAGACATATCTCGTCGTTTATGCCATTAAGGAAAATATCGAGATGGTGAGAAAGACTTATAATGAAGCACTCTAAACTCGATCTTCTGCTGGTACTTCTTCTCCTTACTCAGATTACGTTATTAGCACTGCCGTTTTTTGTATCTTACGGCCCGATCCAGCTCGGCTTATTGATTCTCGTGAATATCTTCCTGATGGGAACAAACTATCAGTGTATCGCTCACAATTTCATTCATATTCCTTTCTTCAGATCATCGATCTTAAATCAAATCTTCTCTGTAATGAATTCGATTGGTATCGGCTTACCACAGTCGCTTTATCGCATTCATCACCTCAATCATCATCGACACAACAATCATCCTGACACAGATGAGTCTTCAACTTATCGCTTTGGTAAGGACGGCAAAGAAGAGAATATCTTCACATACTCACTTCTGGGTGTTGTGAGAACAGATCTTTTTGGACTTTATAAAAGTGCCCGCAAACAATCCGCTCTTCCCGTTTTGGAAGTTTTAGCGCTGGTGTTTTTTATTGGATTCTTTGTAGCGATGAATTGGAAGCTTGCCTTGGTTTATCTTCTTCCCAGCTATTTTTTTGGGCAGGTCTTTGCGGTCTGGGAGAACTACTGTGAACATCACCGAGCTCCTCTCAATGATCGCAAGCGCGATTCGGTAAGCTGTTACTCAACCATCTATAATCTCGTCTGGTTCAACAATGGTTATCACCAGGAACATCACTTTTCTCCCCAGGTTCACTGGACAGAAATTGTGAAAATCAAAGACTCACTTCCTTCAGACCGGGTCATCGTTAGGGGCTGTCACTTAATGAACAGCTTTACGAAATAATCGTCCAATTTTTAGACACTCATATTATTCGCACAAATGACCGATACGTTCCGTATGTTAAAGTTAACATTTATCACACTACTACTTCTTTCTTTTACTGTCGTTTCTGATGACAAGATTAAGCGAGACGAAATCATTGCAATCATCCCTAAGGATCTTGCCACTCTTAAAAATGAAGACTCCAAAACAATCTCAGAAAAATTTAAAAGTAAGATCTCTTCCAAAAATAAAGACAACCTATTTTTAAATTATTACTCGGCAAATGATGTAACTATTGGTTTTAAAAACCAACAATTCAAATACGTCCTCATTAATGCCACATCTGAGATGAAAGAAAAGTCCTCAGGACTTTTTGGCAAGTTATATAGCTCACTCTCCCAGAAAGAAAAGGACAAGATCAGTTCCGATCTAGCTCTGCCTACTCATGATGCTGGCGAAACAATCGCAATAGATCTTGCTTCTGAAGGTCTCAAACTTGAGTTTGCTAACAATGAGAAAAAGACTTTGAAACGAATCATCATGTGGCCAGTGGATGGAGAGCATCCATGAAATTCATCATTTTAATTCTGATTTTTTCCTTCGCTTCTTTTGGTCATGATGAATGTCCGCAAACAGATTTTCCAGAATTAAAAGCTATGGAAGAACTAAAAGCGGCCATTGACTGGCATGCTGCATCGGATGAGGATGTAAAGAAAGCTCACTGTACTGCCAAGACTGCTCCCACATCAGCAGAAATGACAAGATGGTTAACTGATAAGCAATCATCGCCAAATATCGATCGTAAGGTTAACGGCATTTCTTTTGAAGATGAGTCCATTGAAAACCTCGAAGCATTCAGGCATCTCACTACATATGTAGACATTGTTGGATACAAAGATCCGGCAAAACACAAAGACTTCACATCTAAGTGCACGAAAGTTGATTGTGCGCTTGCTGAAATTTTTGGAAGCCAGACTGGTCAGCAACTTCTGTATATGCAAAGAAGATATGGAATGAATGGCTCCCATATAGTCGGACAAAAAGCTTCGGCGTGGAAGAAAGAAGAACTTGATGACGTCATCTTGTCTCTCTCTGATTTTCCAGAAGGAGTGATGCCCGTTCAAGAATCCAGAACTTTAATTCATGCTCCCCGTGGACAGGGCAGTGGTAACACACTCGCCAATGCAATCATAACCATTTTTGATCTCTGGCATACTCAATCCAAGGAACAAAGACGAGCAACAGTTACACATGAAGTTGGTCACGTTATCGCGGGTATTACTGACTCTGATGAACATGAAGACTGGAAAAAGTTATCCGGTTGGACGACGAAATCATTGGTCCAGGATGGAAAGACATTTTCCATTCCAACAGCATCCAATGAAGCTGCGATCGTTTCTGAATATGGAACAACGAATGAAGGCGAAGATTTCGCAGAAGCCGTCGTATCTTATCGTTACAGTCCCCAAAAATTGAAAAATGCGAGTCCAGAAAAATACAACATGCTCAAATCAGTCGTGTTCGACAATGTAGAGTATACTTCAGCTGAAGCGTGCACGTCTCCAAAACGAACAAGTGAT
>JBEIQF010000146.1:0-7825 GCA_040376635.1 Halobacteriovoraceae bacterium | reverse complement strand
CCGTCGCCTACGGGTATTTACCTACGTCACAAGACGATTGCTCTCCCCTCGACATTCGCAATGAAACTCTCGGACATGTCAAAAACCAGGGACAAATCTCATGGTGTTTTGCTTTCACCGCAAGTGACATGCTTTCTTATACTTTTGATAAACAAAGAATTTCTGCGGCCGACGTGGCCTTAAATTATAACGAATCCCTCGTGGGAAGAATCATGTCGACGGTTGATCCGAACGGCACGCCTCATGAAACGGGATTCACTAAAGTCGCACTCATTAAGGCCATGAAAGACGGCCTCTGTCCTGAAAGTGTTTTCCCTTCTGAGAAATGGATCAAGGTGACCAACGGTATAGAAGAAGAAATTCTCATGCCGGTTGCGATGAAAGAAATCTCTGAACTTCACAAGAAACGCAAAGAGCTCACGGAAAAAAATCTTCCGTTCTATTTTAAGTTTAAGAACATCGATGCGAAGAATTTCCTCTCGTATCTTCAGACAAAACATTTAAGAAATTTTTATCAATCTCTTCGTCTTAAGGCCTGTGAGAATGACCGAGAGTCATTTGATGCCCGCTGGAAAACAAAGATGGTCTTTCGTAATAAAGGCATCTTCCGTCGTGTAAATGAACAACTTGAACTTGGCCGCATGGTGGGCCTCGATTATGACTCACGAATTCTTGAAAATCGCCAGCATCGAGGGGTAAAACTTTCGGAGCTTCATACTTCGGGCATCGTTGGAAGACGGTGGAACGAAGAACGGAAATCTTGTGAATATCTCATCCGAGACAGCCGCGGGATCCAGTGTACGAGGTATGACCAGAGTTACGATTGTCATGAAGGACAGCTTTGGCTTGGCGAGTCAGAAATCTACGGTAACATGACTTCAATTGTTTACATGTTATCTACGCCGCGCCGCTAGACTGGCATCTTCTTACATTCCCTTGTCACATCGTTGCTACACTTGTTACGCTTTGGGTCTCTGAAAATTTAAAAGGACTTACAGCATGAAACATTGGATGTCTCTGGCCCTATGTTTAGCTTTCTTACCGGCAATTGCTATGGCAGGCCCAAGCTCAAAGGATGTGCTTGAAGAAACGCTTTATCAGGATTTCAAGCAAACTGTTCTCTCAAGCGACAACTTTAAAATTAACATGAATTCAGGATTCACGAGTTTTGAACAAAAACTTTTCGTGGATGCTATCTGGGATCTGGCAGATGAAGGCGACATGGGTGCCGTTAAAGCTCTCGATTCACTCAATACTGCTCACTATGATCTTTCAGAAAAACTTCGTGTAGGCATTCTTCGTATTAAATACAAGCGTGCACTTCTTCTTCCTGAATCTCTTACGGCCGAACTCGTTGCTGAACTTGAGAAGCCACAGTCTGATAAGAAAGTTGTTTATCTCCTTGCTGCTTACGAGCAGGATTTATCAGGTGCTGGTCACGCTTCATTGATCGAGCTTGCTAAGAAACACCCTGAGTATTTCGACGTTGCTGAAGACCAGTAAAGAAAAAACGACATTACTGAAGACATGATCGCGGATCTTTTCCATAAGACTCCGAATGTAACGACGTATATGAATGGTGAGTATATTAAGTCTGTGAAGATTTACATGTTCTGCCGTGAGAACCGTCTTTACCCTTGTATGATGGTCATGAGAAATGTTCACGGAGAAGTTCTCCGCAATGCTGACGGTTCTATCTGGACACACAAGTCACTTGCTTCATCAGCTCGTGGTCTTCCAAGCTACACAAAAAACGGTAACACTCCGACTGGTATCTATACGATTGATTCAGTTATGCCATCTGCTGACCAGCAGATCTCTTTCGGTAAATTCCGCCGTATGATTGTGAACTTCATTCCTAAATCTAAGAATGAAACTCTTCAAAAATCTCTTCTTCCGGAATCTTCACACACTGAAGACTGGTGGAAACCAGCTGTAACAGCAAGAGACATCGGCCGCAGTCTTTTCCGTATCCACGGAACACTTAAGATTAACCAGGACCCGACAGTTCCTTACTATCCATTCATGCGCACATCAGGATGTATTGCTCAGAGAGAAAATACATACGATGGTGTTGAGTACAAAGATCAGCGCGAGCTTCTTGATACAATTATGAAGGCCATGGATATGGAGCCGACATACGCTAACGAACTGAACGTGAAAGGTATTATGTACCTTGTAGAAATCGACGATAAAAACGCTCCTGTAGAAGCTGACGACCTCGCAGTCAGAGGAATCGAATAAGGCCTCCTTGATCACCGAAAATCTCTCACATTATCAATTACTGGATTCTGGTCTCGGGCGAAAGCTCGAGATCATTTCCGGATTACGTGTCAACCGCGCAAGCCCTCAGGCCATCTGGAAACCAATTTCCAAGGATGCTGAATGGAACCTTGCTACATCTAATGTCATCAGAAAAAAAGATGGCGGCGGTGAATGGGAACACAAAAAAGCTCCTTCTCCGACACTCACATTTCCCTTTGAAATCGACGGAAGAACTCTCCAGTTCAGACTTAAATTCACATCATTCGGTCACTGTGGAATTTTCTTCGAGCAAATTCCGGTTTGGCAGTGGCTTTATGAAGAAGTAAAAACTCTCAAAATAAAACTTGGTCGCGCTCCAAAAGTCGTGAACCTATTTGGTTACACAGGCTGTGCCTCCATCGTCATGGCCGCAGCAGGTGCCGAAGTTTTTCACGTCGATTCGTCAAAAGGCGTTCTCGACTGGGGAAAAGAAAATCAGGAACTCTCTAAAGTAGCTAAGGACTCCATTCGTTGGGTTCAAGGTGATGCTCAGGAATTTATCCGCCACTCATTTAAAAAGAATTTTGTCTACGATGGGATTCTCGCCGATCCTCCAAGCTGGGGTCACGGTGTGAAGAAAGAAGTCTGGGATTTTGATAAACACATCCACCTTCTCGTTGAAGGCATGCTGAATGTTCTCACAAAAGAAAACAGCTTCCTGTTTCTCTCAAGCCACACCCATGGTGTTCAGCCAGAAGCTTTGAGAAATCTTATCTATGATAAGAGATGGAAGAGACTTGAAGCGAGTGAGCTTGGTGTTAAACATCAGAATGATTCGAGGATTTTGCCGGCGGGGATTTATGTGACGGGGCAGAGTTATCAGAAGTAGAAGAAGTTAGGTAAAAGAAGTTCTCAATATTTTAAGTAATCCAAAAAAAAATTGATGTTCGAACTTGGGACAGACATTTGCAAGCAAATGTCTCGTCCGATAGTTGGGGGTTTCTATTATTCTCCGCAGGGAAGCTTGCTTCCCAAGGATAAGTTCGAAGCACAATCTTGTTTTAGGCGCGGCTTAAGTAGAGAACGCTACTTAGGTTTACTTCTTCTTCCCAAGCGGAATCTTAATCGTCGCCTGCACTGCGGGTTTCCCCGCAACACTTCTCGCACCTGCACCAAACTCAATCCCCGATTTCGTCGTATACTTCGCTCCGATCTGTGGCCCAGTTTGTTGGGATAAAAGTGAATGTTGAGTTTTATATCCACCGATATCTGCTTTCGTATAACCGGTGAAAACTAAAATCTGTGCGCCATTAGGTGCATTGATATTGAGACCACCGAGAACGCTGACACTTTGACCGATATTTGATCCCTGATAATGGGCCTGAACAAATCCAGTGGTATTAGTCCCGACTTTTTTTTCTGCCAGAATATCCGCATTCACCTGGTTTAAGTGAAACGTCATATTCTTGAACATTGTTCCGGTATCTTTTGGTTCCATGTAAGACATGGCACCAGTTGTATTACCCCAGTTTGTGGGCCCGACAGTATGCTCAAGCTCAACGTATGTTTTAACCTTCACACCATTCGGATTTGAGCTTCCGTAAGCAAGATCAAATCGATTGTACCAATCAAGGCCCGCGGACATATCAATTCGCTGAACACCACCGCCTTCGTTCTGCGGATTTAGAAGATACATGAAGTTCGCTCGTGCGCCTGTTGAAAAATTCAAGGCGGTATTGTCATTAACATAACGGAATAGACTTCTTTCAACACCGGCCTTGAAGTGCACCTGGTATTTTGTTTTCATCTCATCGCCGTTATATGTCTGAGCTGTACCACCAATACCAATGTGGGTTTTCCACTTATCACCAATGTTTTCATATTTTGCTACGACAATCACGACGTTTGAATCAGAGAGTTTCCCCGTTCCAACAGTCACTCCGAAATTATTTTTCTTCAGGTGAGCGTAGATTGAAGAGATATCTGCATCTGTCTTGAGTAGATGTTTACCTGTCTGGAAAGCACCTTCCACCATCTGGCCCATTTCAGTATCAACAACGGCAATCTCACGAAGAGCTCCGTTTTCCATTTTACTGATACGGAGGTTTGTGGGAGACATCTTTGGATCAAGCTTTAAATTATTTGTGAGCTTCATCTCATCACCACCGTCGATGATGTGAGTGTTTTTACCATCAGCGATGAGAACACCAAAGTGCGTTCCAGAGTTCACCGCAAGGACATCTTTATCCGGGAATAAATGTTGTCCTACTTGAATCACAGATTCTGTGATGTCGTTACATACGCCACCCTGAAAAACGTTAAATTCAGAAGCGGCCTTCATCATTTCATTAAAAGTAATATCACCTGCAGGGAGTTCTGCATCGAATGGATTATTCTTCGGGTTATCATAACCTGGATTTCTCGACGTATTGTAGTTTCGATAAAGACGAAGTGAAAAAGCAGAGAGAAGTTTGTATTTTTCTTCATCCGTTTTATATGTCTGACCGATCACACTCGCAATTTCTCTTGAGAGGTCAGCTTCATTCTTGTCTGACTGTGCTGCTGCATGAATCAAACTCTCAACAAAAAGCTCTTGTCCCATCGCAGACTTCGGATCAAATTCCAATGTTGGAGTTGTGAACAAACCTGATTTCCAGAGATCTGTTGCACGCTCCATGATGGAATTCTTAGAAAGACCTTTGGAAGTTTCTTTCTCGGCAACGTTTGTCATGAGAAATTTCAGATCATTCGTATGAAACTGCGCTCGCTGGCCAGGAAGGATTTCAGTTGATGAGAACTGATAATTTCCTTCAGCAACGAGAACGACTTCGTAATGCGATTTCTTTTTATCATCATCCTCATTACAAACGGTTTCAGGGTTTAATGTTGGATGAGGAACGAGTGCATTGAAGAAAGGTCCCGGTACACCTGATTTTGTAGGAGCTTTCAAATAAGCATCCAGCTGATCCTGTCCCAGTCGCGTGTTAAGTGCCGAAATATCCTGGGAAAAGGTCTGCGACCACAAGGTAAACGGGATCATCAGAATGGGTATCAGAAGGATCTTCATTTCTACCCTATCGGTGCTCGAACTGTTTTACTCAAGTTTTATTTAAAACCATCCGATCGATGAAGGCATGAAGTACTTAGTTATTGTTATGTTAGCGCTGTCATTACCTGTTCTGGCCAAAGACCGCGCCACTCATCAGTCCCTTACAGATCTTTTAAGTGAGATCCGGGATCCTTTTTTCAGGTCACAGAAACGAATTGAGTATCTCGAATTTTCGCGCAAAATGATGACGAGAAAACTCGCAGCTGAACTGAAAGTTTCAGAGGCAGAACTTAATCTGGCGTTTGTCAAAAATCCTCTAAACGCTAATCATGTGATGCAGGAACCGTGGCTTGATCTGCAGACAGAATTCTACACAACTCTCCATCAGGAAAACTTTCGCGAACGATGGATGGGACTTCAGAAACTTGTGAAGTTCACTGACTATGGTAAGAGCATTACCAACACCATGCTTGCTCATTGGGGAGACTATTCTCCCGTTCAGGAAAATCGTTTCTACGCACGCTGGAGTCAATTCGAAATTAAGACAGGAACAAAAACCCGTCACTTTAATATTCCCTATTTTCTCATGTCAGGAAATATCAAAGAGCTCATCTCGATGGAGGCCCACGTTCCTTACAGTGAACTCTTCCCGGAAAAAACTTCTGAGACTCCTTTCAATCCAAGTCTGGGAACTTTCCTGAAAAATACGACAGGCCTCACCCGAATCCAAAGGCAAGAACTTGCGGAGAAGATGCAACTCAATCAACGAATTTATATCCGTTCAGTTGCAAACTCTGCCAAAACGGTCGCGAGTATTCGTTATCTGACGGGCGAGATGAACCGCCATCAATCTGAAAGCAAAGTCAGCACTTTCCTCGATGGATTCTGTCAGGGTTGCACTCAAAAAGAAAAACGTGAGTATCAGTCTGCGGCCATGGCCTACGTCGATCAGATGAAAAAATCTATTCCTACATCCACTATTCCTGAAGTTGTGACAAACTTCTGCCAGGGACTCAGAAAAAATAATTATTTCTGGAACGTAGATGGATTGAAACCCACTCCAGTTGAAATTCTTGTCGATAACACGAAAGTCATTAACTACTACACCTACCATAAGCTCAAGGGTAAAAATCGTGATGCTCTCGCGAGAACGATTCTCACTCAGGATCTTGGAATCCTCTTCCTGACAGGTGCCCTGAACTATCTTGATAAGACTCAAGAACCAGTTGCCACTAAACTAGGCTGCACATCAACAAGTCTTGCAAAAGATGCTTCTCTCATCAAGGCCGCAATCGAAGAAGCTGAAACGAACATAGAAGCTTATATTCTAAGGCTGAATCAGAAATTGATCGGAGCTCGTTACAAGCTAAAAAATTCCTCAGACCTTGTTGAATATTTTGTTCAGACAAACCAGACGGCAAGTGTGGAGGCGATTTCAAGTTACCCACAAGGTATTGGTTGGGTTTTAAAATCCATTGCTGAACTTGAACAGAACGTGAGCCGTAGGAAAAAAACAGATAAGATTGTCGCTTGGGGTGGAACCATTCTTGGTATTGGTCTGACTCTTACAGGTATTGGTGCTCCGGAAGGAATTGCCATTCTTGTTTCAACGGCCGGTCTGATTAAAGGTGTTGCTTCCGGTTCGTATCTCCTCGTTCGCGCCCGTCAGGAAAAACGTTTTGCGCAGGAAATGCGGGTTGCGAAGAATGGTTCCGCGGGACTCAATGAAGCGAACTTTAGAATGCATTACAATGATTACAAGGATCTTAAAGTCGGATACATCAAGGAGTTCGCCGGAAGTGCGATCAGTTTCGGACAAATGTATCGAAGTGCCCTGAAGGTTACGAATAACGTTCCCAAAACTCACAGTATTATTAAACGCGTGATTGAAACCGCAAAAGAATCCGGCAAGGAAGAAGCGATCGGTAGAGTGCAGGAGATGGTTATTGAACTAGCGTTGAACGCTACTCCCTAACTAAAGTCCCTGTCTGTACCATTCCGTAAGAATTGCTGTTGTTGCGTTTGAAACGTTTAAGCTTTCTACTTCACCAGTTCCGGGGATTGAAAGAAGCTGATTCATTTTCTTCTGAAGTTTGTCTGAAAGCCCCTCACCTTCCGCTCCTAAGAACAAAAGAGTTTTTTCCGGGAAAGAAGTTTTATAAAGAGATTCGCCGTCATGAGATGAAGTAGCAAATGTTTTGAATCCGTTTCTTTTAGCGATCTCGAGAACTTCGTTCCAGTTTGCAAGATGAAGTGCCGGAACGCTTTCAGCTCCGCCTTCTGCCGTACGAATCGCTGAACCAGTTAAAGCAACAGGTACTTTTGCTTCATATAAAATTCCTGTCACACCAAAGTGAGCAGCTGAACGCATGATCGCACCGAGGTTATGAGGGTTCTCAACTTCTTCCAGGCAAAGGATGAGCTGGCGACCTTTCGTTGAAAGCATTTCTTTTAAATCAGGAAGCTTCTTCGTTCTGATCACGAGACAAATATTTTCATGGTGAGTGGCGCGAGTTACCGCATCGATCTCTT
>JBEIQF010000207.1:0-6197 GCA_040376635.1 Halobacteriovoraceae bacterium | reverse complement strand
CAACGATGTCGATTCGCTTCATTGCTACAACGAAGAGGATAATGAACAACGTAAAAGAATAGAGAGGATCCGAGAGGTAGTTAATCGCTTCTTTAATCATATTTATCCTGCTTATAGTGGAGCTGAAATTCCGCCGTCTTTACGTACACGCCAGAAGTGAACGGCAATAAGAACTGCCACTACTAGAGGAATGAATACGCAGTGGAGAATGTAGAAACGAAGCAGAGCTGCCTCACCTACAAATCGACCACCTAGAAGCTGGAAGCGAACGTCGTTTTTATCAGAAACCATAACGAAGTCACCGATCTTAGCAAGGGCCGCACCCGGACCACCGTGACCAGCGAATGGAGTTGCTTTCGCCATGTTCGATCCTACGGTAATCGCCCAAATTGCGAGCTGATCCCAAGGAAGAAGATATCCTGTGAACGAAAGAAGCATTGTTAGAATAAGAAGAACAACACCAACGCCCCAGTTGAATTCACGAGGTGGTTTGTATGAACCAGTCATGAATACGCGGAACATGTGAATCCACACTGTGATTACCATCAAGTGGGCACCCCAACGGTGAAGCTCACGCATGATCCCTAGAGGAACGTGTTCACGAAGACCGATGATGTCTGTGAAAGCATATTCAGCAGTCGGACGGTAGTAGAACATAAGAAGTACACCAGTCACTGTTAGTGCCAGGAATACGAAAAATGTAAGACCACCCATACACCAAGTGTATCCAAGCTGAACGCCGGATTTTTTTAACTTGATCGGGTGAAGGTGAAGGAAAACGTTACCAGCAACAACAGCAGCGCGGTTACGTGCATTGTTTGGTGGTCCGTGACGGAAAATCGCTTTCCAGACTTGAGTATTAGCAACTTTTTTAGCAAAACCTTCTGACATATATCTCTTCCTCTAATTAAACATCGATGTAAGCGCCGTCATTACTCCACTCGCCCTTCTCATAACGGAAAACTTTTGTCTTATCGACGATGATTTTCCCTTCAGGGTTACGTAGAATTTTGAAACGCTCGAGTGGACGCGGAGCTGGACCTTCGAAGTTAATTCCATTCGGGTAATAACCAGAACCGTGACATGGACATTTGAATTTTGATTCAGCTGGAAGCCATGTTGGAATACAACCAAGGTGAGTACAGATGTTCGACATAGCTACGAGCTTGCCGTCTTTTTTATAAATCCATACACCGAAACCGTTCTTCCAACGTTCATCTACACCCTCAGCGTAATCGTCTGGATAACCAGCAATGAAATCCATTGCAGGTTCAAACACTACGTTTGGATATAAAAATCTAAAGATTAAACTCGCTAATCCTGCGGTTGCAGCACCAAAAGTGATCCAGCCTACAGCGAGAAAACTAAAGAACTCGCGGCGGTTCAGACCTGTTTTTGTCTCTTCACTCATCAGAGAATCTCCGGAATTAAATATATTCAGGCCAAAAATTTGGCACTAGAAAAGGGGGCTTATTGTTTTCACCCATTATGGGTGTAAACTTCTAATTTTTCAATACTTTTAGAACCTGTTTCGCTTTTGTCGTGACCTTGATGTTTGTGTCGTCTTGTTCAACTTTTTGTACAAGATTAGACAAATCATTCCATTTGGATTTTTCGATATTTTCCAAAAGATTCACTTTCAGTGCTTCAACTTGTGCACCGTTTAACTCACCCGCTTTCGCAATGTCGTATCTTAAGTTCAGAAGCTCCTCGATAACCGGAAGTGCCTCTTTATTTTTGAACTGAGTAAGAACAATTGCTGCTGCATACCTAAGCGTTTTTTCAGTAGAGTTGAGTAAAGAAAGTGCCTTTTCTTCGGTATTTGGACGTTGGTGCGCAGCAATGGTTAAAAGAGAAACTTGCTTCAAACCTGGATCAATTTCTTGTGAAAGAAGGCCTTCCACTTTTTCCCAATTGATATCAGAACCCTTGGACATGTTACCCAAAGAGACCACTGCATTGAACTTAACCTGAGGATCTTGATCGTCTAGTGCAGCGTTTAAAGTTGGAACTGATAGTGGATTATTTAAGCTGCCCAGCGCTAGAACAACAAAATTTCTTGTCCGTGAATCTACGGTAGTTTTGTAAACTGACGAAAGATTTTCAATGACCCATGGCATGTCTTCGGCCGGAATTTTTTGAGCAGCAAGGAATTTTGAAAGCTCATAAGCCGCTACCCAACGGTTACCGAACGTCTTTGAGTTCATCTCTTCGACAAGATCGCGATGATTCTTTCCAGTCGAGAGCATCTTCGTTACACCAAAAATAATCAATCCTCCTACGAGAACGATAGCAATGGGAACTGCGATACCTGAGAGAGGAGAACTCTCCAAAATTTTTTTAGGAGGAGTATCAGACATTTGAATTTCCTTATGATAAATGTAGGTGGAAATTAACAAAATGAAGCTCAAATTGGAAGCGCGCTATGGCCTATCTCTTAAGATTTTTAATCGTCGTCATGGTGCTAGGAATTGCACTTACTACTTCAGTCGCACTTGGCTGGCTGGAAGTCGGTTTTGGCCATATCCAACTCGCTATTCCAACCTTCATGTATGTGATTTTTATTCAGGCATTCGTAATGTTCTATTTCATTGGGGTTTCCAGACTTGTTGAAAATGTCTGGAACGCTCTTCACAGTGAAGCAAATCTTACAGAACTTTTTGATAATCCACCTGCTGATCTTGAACCCTACAAAAAGAAAGTGGCGAGATATGTCCACGAATCTCAACTTTCAAAACGCCAGACAATTCCCTGGACCATGCTGATGCTGGTTCTTGGTACCATCGCATTTCTACTCGGCGGTGCTCACGATACGGGAATGGTCACGAAGGTTGTTCACTCGGGAGTGGCCTACGGGTTCCTCGCATCTATGCTCATTGGCTTTGTCAGACAGTGGCATTACCTAGGGAAAAGCCACAATTTGTTGGGTGAGATGAAGGCCCTCTTTGGTATGTCTCGCGACGCTATGTAATTAAAAATATTCACTTTTCAGCTAGTTTTAGAAGGCAGTAAGTCTTCAGAAACAATCTTCCGATAAGATAAGCATATGAAAAAGCTTATTTTAACGACACTTTTAGTATCAACGTCAGCCTTCGCCATGGATGAAATGGTGAACCGGGACGACACAAAACAAATCGCATCTGTGGTGAAGGATTTGGAAGTTAAAAAACTTCTCGAAGAGACCAGCGAGTTTCGTGAATGTCGTGAAAAGTATCCGTTTGTCGCCAAAGATTCGCAGAGTGAAAGAAACAATAAAATCAAACTAGCTCAGGATTGTTTCAAACAGAAAATCGGAAACGATAAGGGACAGGAAAAGCTCATTCAACTTTCAGATACGCTCGATCTTCAGTCATATGATCTGGTAAAAAGTAAGAACGCCAAAGACATTCAGAAATATCTCGATAAAAAAATGTATCAATCAATGACTGGTGTTGATCCAGATCAACAAGATAAAAAAGCTCTAGTTGAAAGTCTGAAGTTTAAGAATAAAAAACATATTGACCAAAAAGTTTTCATCACTCTCTGGAAAACTCAGATTGTGAAAAACTCACTTTTTCAAATTTCAAATTTTTGTCTGACAAAACTTCGTAAAGTGGGAGCTGACCCAAATGCTTCAAAACCATTTGGTGAATATTGGAAAGGCTTCAAGATTGATGACATGGTAGATGCAAACGGCAATCCAAATGCAGCTGCTTTCACTGATAGTGGGTTACCTGAATTTGGAAGTATGCCGAATATTGATGACAAAGAAAAAATCTATGAAGATCTTTTTACGTCTCTAAAAGTTGATGACAATAACGGGTTTCCAACTTCACAACTCAGTAACTTCTTCTTTGGATGCGGAAAACTGATCGTGCCTTTGTGTAATAATTTTAAAACGACTTCAGCAAGTGTCAATGTTGATGCTCCTGTTTCAGGAGTTGGAACACAATCAGGAACCATCGGTGCTTCAGCTTGCTTGGTAAAAGCAAAACTAGAAGAATACAAAAAAGCTCTGGCCGATACTGATAAATACGAGAAAGCTTTTGCTGATATGGCATCCAGTAACAAGACTGACGAACTCATGAGTGCCATCACAAATGGTAGCGCGAAAGTTTTTGGTAAAGGCGCTGATGACGTTTCACTCGACAATCTAACGAACTATACTTCAAGAGATTTATTAGAAGGTGGAGTGGAAGGAAAAGACAAGCAAACGCAGGAATGTCTGGATCGTCCTGAGAATGCTGAATGTGAAAAACAATTCCTTGGTGACAATGAGGAGTTCCTGAAAGCTCAGCATAGCATTGAAACTGAAATGACTCTCAAACGCGAAGTGGAAATGGCACGGGTCCGTGATCTTAAACAGAAGAACGATGCCAAGTTGGAAGAGTATCTTGAACAAAACGGATTCTACGACATTCTTAAAAAATATAAAAACGGTGATTACAAGGACGCTGATGATCTTGCGAAGGCTGTAGGAACAGAATACGAAGCTAAGAAAATCGCTGTCCTTGATGAGATGAACAAAAAACTAGGTGGAAGACAGCTTAAAGCCGATGCAACGGCACAGGAAAAAGAAAATGCTGTAAAAGATACTGCAAAACAAACAAAAGAAGAACGTTCACGCCTCGCCCAGGTTGTTCTCTTCAACAACATCATTACTAGCCATTTGAGCATTGAAAGAGATTTAGGAAACGGTAAAAGAGAGAAAGCTGGTCGTAACGTAAACGCATTCAAGAAAGAAGCTGAAGACTTGAAAGTAGCGCGAGTGAACGGACAATTCTTCGAAAACCTTAAAGCACAAGGCGATGATGGTAACAGCCAGGTTGGTCAGAACGATCAGCTCGGAGGTATTACATTGATTGAAGAGATGTTAGGGAAAGAGAAGAAACCTTAGATCGACTTGATCCAGATAAACACACGGTTTTTACCCGCTAAATCGCCACCCTGAGACTGGCTCTCGAAGATGGTGGCATCTCCAAGCGTAGATACTTTTGTCATGAAGTCTTTAAGGCTTTTTGAAGGTACGTGCAGGTTAAAATAAAGACCGCCGGGAATCTGCATGCCTGGCTTCACGTTATCGACCTGAGAAATGCCGAACTTCTTCATCATGGGCAAGACCTTTTCTCTGATCGCAGAAGGGTCTACAGAGGCCATCAGGATACGGTACGCCTTCTTATTGGTGGCGCCATATGAGCTGTCACGGTAACCGCCCTTTTTGTTCTCTTCATAGGCAGACTGTTCAGTCTCAGCTTCTCCGAAACTCTTAGGAACGTCTTCTACTGAATCAAGTACAACTACGTCTGACTCTGGGTCATAACGAGAACCGGTTCTTTCATCTGAAAAAACAGACTGTGCTTCGATCTTTTCAAGTTCCTCGAGCTCTTTGTTAGAAAGATCAATCTGCTGTTTAGCGAGAAGATCTTGTTCCTGATAAGAGAGAGATTTATCGAGCCAGAAAAAGTTTGGTTCAAAAAGCGTGATTTTATCAACGAGGTAGTCCTCGTACTTTTTGTTCATGTATTTCAGTGCAAGGACAATCATACTTACAATCAGAAGAAGAATGATCACTTCCTGGAAGAAGCGAAGTTGTTTTCTGAAAGCCGTACGTTTCTTGAAATTCTCAAAATCGACTTTAAGAGAAAGGATATCTTTGCGGAGTTCTTTCACGAGATTCGGCCAGTCTGGATAAAGAGTGACCTCCATATGCGCAAGAATGTCGTCTTCGAAAGTTCCCTTGTTGCGTGCTTCAGTCCCAAGGACAGGAACGAGTTCTTCGAATTTCAAGAATAGGTTTTTTGAGCTTACGTTACTGATCTGGAAATTTTCGTTGATCAGATCTTCATAGGCCGGATAGACCTTGATCATATGATCGCGAAGAACAGTAGCGATATATTTTTCCGGAAGATCAAAGAGAAATGCAATTTCTCGAACAGATTTACCCTGGTGGATAAAAGCGAAAGCGATGAACTTTTCAAAAAGCCAGTTGAGCCATGAGATTAGTGGGCCAGACTTCGCCAGCTTCTTGGCATATTCAAAACGTTCACCAAGTTCCATGTGTTCAATCTGGTCTTTAAAGAAAGAATCCCAGAAGCCACTGAAGGAATCAGCGTAACGGCCTTCCCACGCAATCGAATTGATGTCGAGATCTAGACAATTCTTAAATTGTTCAAAATCTGTTATGGTTAACGTCATACTTTCTTAATTAAGAGTGCGAT
>JBEIQF010000116.1:0-9359 GCA_040376635.1 Halobacteriovoraceae bacterium | reverse complement strand
CTGAACATTACGAAGTGACGTTGAAAGAAAGTGGCGGAGTTGATCTTCAGCTTCTTGGAATTGGTGGTAATGGCCACGTTGGATTCAACGAGCCTGGATCAGAAAAGAATTCCCGCACTCGAATCGTGAGGCTCACCCAGGAAACAATTGAAGCGAACCGTGATCAGTTTGTTGATCAGAAAATTCCTACAGAAGCTTTGTCGATGGGGATTGGAACAATTTTAGAAGCGAAGAGCTTAGTGATGCTAGCGACAGGAAAATCAAAAGCTGACGCAATTAAATATCTACTCAATCATCATGATGACCCGGAATGTCCTGCGACTTTCCTGAAGAATCATCCTCATTTCACTTTAGTTTTAGATCCTGATGCTGCGTCTAAGATTAATTTGAACATCTGACCGATATCTTTTTCAGAATTAACAAAATTATCGAATTTTTTAGGAGTAGAGAATTTACCATTCTTTGCTAATTGCAATTGATAAAGAACACCGAAGGCCATGTTCTTCGATTCAGCACCTTTTCCACCAACAACTTCAGAACCACGACGAACATTATCCATCATCCATGCCGGAAGTCTTAAGTGATAAGGATTGCGGCTTACTTCACCGACATGCTTTTCAAGAGCTTTGATTTGCAGATCAACAATATCAACCGGAACTTCTACGAGAAGATTTGGTTTTGCCATCTGGCCCCAGAATTCACTCCACGCAATCAATGCTGTTTCTTTTTTAAGAGACGTCATGACTTTCTTCAGGAGTTCACCAGTCTTGATGTGAGCAGGATGAAAATCTTTTACGTGAGGAGCGATGATGACGTGAGGCTGATATTTTTGAATAAGGCTTTTGAGTTCCTTTTCTTTTGTCTTCCAGTTTTCATCCAGGAAAACGCATTCCATCTCAAGAAGCTCGCAGGCATCACTTAGTTCTTTGATGCGCGCTTTTTGTCTGTCTTTATTTGAACCAAGAGTAACGGCAACGTTAACGATGTGAGCGTTGTTCTCATGCGATAAACGCAAGGCCAGAGAGCCAACAATAGATTCATCATCCGGATGCGGAGAGAGACTCATGACAGTTAATGGGAGTGATTTTTTTTTAGTATGAACGGAAGAATGAAAGAGTTCAGCGAAGGAGTTAAGGAGTGGGGTGAATTCCATTTCACCAATTCCTTAAAATCTAGTTAGCGTTGTTACAACGTAACAAAACGCGATTAAGATCAATACTGATCGAATCATGAAATCCCTCGGTGTGTGTTTTCAATCTTAAGATAGCAATTTTGAAATCGGGTCGTCTAGACGGCCACAATTCAATTAGTTGCGCTTATAATCGTCCTGAAGGCGCACGATGTCATCTTCACCAAGGTACGTTCCGACCTGAGCTTCAATCAGAACGATATTCTCTTTTGTATTGTTAGCGAGACGGTGTTTCGATTCTTTTGGAATGTATGTTGATTCATTCGCCTTGAGATCAAAAGTTTTGTCATCAATTGTGATCGTCGCAACACCACTCACTACAATCCAGTGCTCTGAACGATGATGGTGGTATTGAAGAGAGAGTTTAGCTCCCGGACGAACAGTGATCTGCTTAACTTTGTATCCTGAGTTTTCTTCGAGAATGGTATATGTTCCCCACGGTCTGTGAGCAGTCGTATGAACATTTGTCATTTCAACGTTGTGCTTTTTAACTTCTGCAACGAGCTCTTTCACTTTTTGAGTAGAGCCTTTTTTCGAAATCACAATTGCATCACGTGTATCAACAATCATGAGATCTTCAACATCGATAGTTGAAATTAAACGATCATCAGAAATGATGAGGTTATTCTTTGATCCAATATGAATTGTGTTTTTTGAAAGAGTATTGCCGTCTTTGTCTTTTGGAAGAGTGTCATAAAGAGAATCGAATGATCCAAGGTCACTCCAGCCGATATCGGCAGGAACAACATTTACCTTTTTCGATTTTTCCATGACTGCGTAATCGATACTTTCAGAGCGGATAGATTTCATGTCTTCCATCTGAAGACGAATAGCCTTATCGTCACGACGAGCTTGATTAAATGTTTTCACACTGTGTTCGTAAACGTCTGGAGCATATGTTTTCAATTCTTCGAGGAATGTCTTAGCTTTGAAACAGAACATGCCCGAGTTCCAGAAGTAGTTTCCAGCTTTCACATATCCTTCAGCCGTTTTTGCATCAGGTTTTTCTTTGAAAGATTTAACTTCGATGCCGTTTGCCTCAATGTATCCGTAACCAGTTTCAGCGTATCCAGGTTTGATGCCGAATGTGACAAGCCTGTCGTTCTGAGCAAGCTCAACAGCTTTTTTCACAGCAGCTTCATAGTCAGATTGTTTTTCGATCAAATGATCAGAAGGAACAATCAAAAGAATTTCGTCAGGGCTGCAAGCGAGTGCGGCCATGGCAATGGCAGGAGCTGTATTACGTCCAATTGGTTCGAGGATAAATGTATTTTTCGTATTAAGTTTTAAGTCTTCCAGTTGATCAAGACCCATGAAGAATTGTTCCTGGTTGATCACAACTGAGAACGAGTCAGCAAGTTTTGCGTTTCTTGAAACAGTTTTCTGGAAAAGAGATTCGTCTTTAAAGAGCTTCACGAACTGCTTTGGATAAAGCGTTCTTGAAATAGGCCACAATCTAGTTCCTGAACCACCACATAGGATGACGACTTGCATAGAATTCTCCTGAAGAAGGATTCATTCTAACGATGAATTTGAGATTAGGAAATACCTAGAGTGAGGGATGCGATCGTAAAATAGATGAGAAGACCGGTAATATCCACAATAGTCGTGATGGCGGGGCTCGCCACAACGGCAGGGTCACCGCCCATACGGCGAACAACGAGTGGAAGGGCAGCTCCGATTACGGCCGATGAGACAACCTGAATGGCAATTGCAATTGAAATGATCATCGCAAGGTAACTCATGCTGAAGCCAACAGGAAGCATGGAGTGGAATGAAAGAAAGGCAATTTTCATGAAAGTCAGTGCGGCCACGCAAACTGAAAGCATGAATGAGATTTTCATTTCTTTGAAAACAATCTTGAACCAGTCATCATCAGTCACTTCACCAAGTGAGAGCGCACGAATGACCACCGTTGCAGCTTGAGAACCAGTGTTACCACCTGTTGCTGCCATCATCGGCATGTACATCGCCAGAATAATGAAATGTTCAAGGACGCCCTGATATTCGTTGATGATCATCCCGGAAATGATTCCGATTGCAGCAAGGGATACAAGCCATACCACACGTTTTTTGAAATGGTGGAAGCTTGAAGTCGCCATGTACTCTTCATCATTCTCTGAGGGCATGATACCCATGAGTTTTTCGAAGTCTTCGGTATTCTCTTTCTGGATAATATCAATCGCTTCTTCGTGAGAAATGATACCCACAAGCTGATTGAGAGAATTCAGAACGGGAATAGCAACAAGGTCATACTTTTCAATTTTCTGAGCAACTGATTCGCGGTCTTCGTTAACCTCAGCGTTCACGAAAAACTCATTTAGCATTTCATTTACACGAACCTGGGGCTCATGCATGACGAGATCTTTCAGAGTCACTAGACCCTTCATCACCATAGAGTGATCAACCACATAGATGTAATAGATCATGTCTTTTGAAGGAGCATCTTTTCTGATTTTTGCGAGAGCTTCAGCTGCAGTCATATCAGCGAAGATCGTTGCAAAATCCGTCGTCATAATACCGCCGGCAGTTTCCGGAGGATAAGCAGAGAGGATGATTACGTCTTCGCGAACTTTTTTATCGAGATAGGGAAGAAGTTCAATCTGTTCTTCTTTCGTGAGTTCTTGATATAAATCGGCACGGATATCGGAAAACATCTGTCCGAAAATTTTTGCAAATGTTCTTTTATCGAGTGAATTGAAAAGCTTGATCTGAACATCGAGAGAGAAGTCAGAAAAAATTCGACCCTGATCTTCAGTATCGAGTTTTTTTAGATACTCGATCACTTCCTCGATCGGCTTCTCTTCCATGAACTCGGCAACGTCCATGGTAGGTAGCTCTTCAAACATTTCGACGAGTTCGTCCGTCTTTCCTTTTTCGGAAAGCTCTTCCAGGATTTCCTGGTTCTCGGGCTCTTGAATTTCCTCGTTTTCTTCCATGCCTAAGCCTACCTCAAACCTAGCGTTTTCCATAGGTTAAAAGAATTTCCTTATTAAAAAAATATATATTAAGAAAAACCTAAAAAAGCCGATAAGTCATTGTAAATTTTTAAAGTTAAAGGTTTCATGAGCGCTGGTATACCCGTCATCAAATTCTTATTCAACGATAGTTTCAAGGTCCTGAATGAGGCCTTGAATTTGTCGCCGGCCTATACAGTTGAAGAAATTTCGACTGCTAATGACCTTTCGACTTTCCTTTCAACGGAGCCAGCGGCCCTGGTCATTGCTTCACTCAAGAACAAAAACGATCTGATTCAAATTGCAACCTTCGTTAAACTCGCTAAAAAAGTTGCGAAAGATACAGCAGTTAAAATTGTTGTCATCAATTTCAGTGGTGACCGTACATTTGATAAAGCGATCGCCAAGCTTGGTATCCAGGATCTGATCGAGACCGGCATCAATACGAAAGCATTGAAGTTCAAGCTCGATTTCTGGATGAAATCTCTGAATGCACAGATTAAGAACAATCCAAATTCAAATGCTCAAAAGACTGTCAAATCGCTAGATCAAAATAAAGCTCAGGATAAAAAAGCAGATCCAACAATTCCTGTATGGGTTGAACCGCTTGATCTTGAAGATGATATCTGGATTTTAAAATCTGAAGCAGATGCGAAGAAAGTACTCGCGAAATGGCTCATCCGTTTATTAGGTCCAAGTCCCTATGTAGGACAGTGGACAGAAATAAAAGGTGGAATTTGGCGCTTTGATATCAAAGAAAGTGAGAAAGAGCTCTATTGTCCAAATTCTGGTGCGTGGTTCTTCCATGGAGACCAGAAGCCTGATTTCGTCTGGAAAGAAAATATCTGGATGATCACTGGTGATACTTTCGAACTTTATTACAAAGAAAAAGAACAAGTTTATTCTCGTCTTAAGTCAAAAGACAAAGTACTCACGATGGCAAAGAACTCTTTGTTTGCAAAAACAAAAGAGCCAGTCATTATCGAGAGCTTTGATAAAGAGCTCGTCTTCAAAAAAGAAGCTCAGAAGCTTGAAGACCTTGAAGGTAAGAACAAGACTGACCAAATCAATGGCGATCCTCTTTCAGGTAAGAACAAACCTGCTGATAAGCTAGGTGGAAATCTTTCTGGTAAGGTAGAAGCTGAAGCTGCTATTAACAACGAGAATCTTTCTCAGAAAACAACGACTGCCAGAGAATCTAAATTCTGGGGCGGAAAAAATTCAGCAGAAGCAGCAAAGGACGATGACTTCACTGGTCCTAAAGCTGATGGTCCTCACGCTGGTGCAGATCTGTCTCGTGAAAGAAAAGATAATGAACACCAGAAATATTACAAGAACCACAACGAAGCAGAGAAATACGAAGCTGCACCGGAAAAAGAGCGTCATGCCAATGGTGTGGAAAAACAGGCCGGTAATCTCGCTGGTAAATCATCAACTGATGAAGTGCCTAAGCATTATGATAATAATAATGCTCAAAGAGAGAAGGCTGAATCCGCTGCTAAAAAACAAGAAGATGAATACAGTGGCAAATCCAATACGGATAAGCTGAAGTCTCATCTTGGTGCTAAAGAGAAAACGGAAGCAGAAAAGAAAGAAGCCAGCGATCTGGATGGAAAATCTTCTACTGATAAGATCGATGCTCATTATGGTGGAGTGAAAGCTAAACCTCAGACGCCTGAAGAAAAAGAGCGTGAACGTAAAGAGAAAGAAGAGAAGATTTTCAAAGAACGACTCCAGACAGCAGAAAGAAATAAAACTGAGCAGACTGAACGCGAGCGTAAATTAAAAGATGATCGTGAAGAAGCCAAAGCACAGAATGAAAGACAGCGCGAAGAAAAAGAAACAGCTGCACTTAAAAAGACTCAAGCTGAAGAGAAAGAAGCTGCTGCTACCAAAAAAAATCAAATCGATGAAAAAGAGTCTGCAAAATCAAAGACATCGGTTGAGAAAAACTGGGAAGGCGACCACGATTACGAAATGAATGGTCAGTCTGCGACTGACAAGCTTTCGGCTCATTATAAATCGAAACAGAAGAATACTGCCGAAGCAAAAACATCAGATAGAGATGAGATTACCGAATCACCATTTGGTAAACGAAAGACTTCTGAACGTGAGGCTGGTGAAAATCATGGCTCTGTACTTCCATTTGGCAAAAAAGAAGACAAAAAGCCGCTGACTGAAGAAGAAAAAGAACTCGAAGAAATTACGAGAGATGCCAAAGTCATTTCAGTCCTTATTCAGAATGGAAAAAAAGCTAACTGTAATCTTGATGATTACTTTGATGAAACGATCATTTTCTCTACTGATGCTCAGCATATTCAATCATCTTCAAAAGTCTTCTTAGACTTATTATTCAAATTTGAGAAAGACACCAAATTGAAAATGGAAGGGAATGTACTGACAGTAGAAGGCGACGGAGAAGGTAATAACTACGTGACAGTTCAAGTCTCTAAAGAGAGCGCTATTGCCCTCGGCACATTCATGAAACTCTATGAAGTTCGCCAACAGAACGTTAATGAGTTTATGAAAAAAGTGAAGGGCCTATGATCAGATTAGATGGAAACACCATTCTGGTTGCGGACACAGACAAGGTTTACGGCACACAGCTGGCAGAGGTGCTTGGTGTTCATGGAGCTACCTGTTTCTTTGCTGAAGACCTTTCTTACTCTAAGGAGTTATTAAAGAAGTATGACTTCGATCTGATTATTTCAAACTACCATCTTCCAGATGGAATCATTCATCATCTGATTGATTGGTGTTCAGACAAGATCGTATGTTTGCCCATCTTTACTTGTATTGGACATCCTATGCCTTCAGAAATTGAATTGTCTCAAAAGCAATCTATCGCTGAAGTCTTTTCTAAGAATGATTTTCCACGAATGCTTCAGGGGATTTCGCGTCTTCTCTTCAACTTCACAGAGTTTCATGAAAATCTTGTCGAGATGATAGCGCCTACGGAAGTGAGAATTGAAGCTGTAGTAAATAATAAAAACTATACCATTAATCCACTAGAGCTGAATGAGACCGGACTTTTTATCCAGAATCATTCGGGAATCAAAACTGGATCTTTCGGGATTTTGAAATTCTCTCTTTCATATGAGAACCAGAACCACCATTTCATCATTCCGGGTTTCTTTGAAGGATCTTTTTTTAAAGTGAACGCTAACTATCTCGCTAACTGGGAGAAGTTTTTACAATTTTTGAGAGTAAGACAAGTGAATATTACTAAGTTTATGAACAAGGCTGCAGGATTCTAATGGATAAGAAGGAAGTTTTTAAACAATTTCTTGAGGAGAATGAAGTCCTGATTGTGGACAAGAATCCTAGTTCCAGAAATCGTCTTCTGAAGACTATCTATGATCTTGGCGCCAAGAGACACATGATTCACACGTCTGGAACTCTTGCTGAGGCCCAGGAAATCATCGCGACTAAAAAAATTGGGGTAGTACTTTCTGACTATTTTATCGGCGGTGGTTCTGGCTTTGATCTTTTCAAAATCATTCGTGATAAAGATCCAAATAACAAAAATCTTTGCCTGGTATTGGTTACTTCTAACATCTCACAGACTGCCGTTGCAAAAGCTGCTGAAGAAGATGTGGATTCATTTATCATTAAGCCTTACACAATTCAGAGCATTCAGGAAAACCTGATTTCTACGGTCGTTGCGAAGATCAAGCCTTCTGATTACATCCAAAAAATTGAAGAAGGTAAGGCACATATTTCGGCCGGTAGATATAATGAAGCACTTTCAGTTTTGAAAGTCGCCATGAGCATGCATTCTAAGCCAGCTCTTGCACTTTTCTACATTGGTCAAGCCGAGTATCTGAAGAACCATGTTAGCGAAGCTACAGGTTCTTACAATGAAGGTCTAACATTCAACAATATCCACTATAAGTGTCTGGTTGGATTGTATGAGATATTCATGCGTGAAGAAAAATTCACGGAAGCCTACCAGGTCGTAAAAAAAATCGCGAAATACGTCCCGGCCAATCCAGATCGTCTGGCACAGATTGTCCGTCTCGCTATACGTACAAACCACTACGAAGACATGCAGATGTACTACGAGATCTTCACTTCCCTGGAAGTAAGAACTCAGACCCTTATTAACTATATCGGCGCCGGAATGTATGTGGCTGGGAAACACTGTCTGATTGAGAACAATGTTGATGGGGCCATGCAGTTCTTTGATAATATTGCAGTTTCATGCTCAGAGTTCACTAAGTTCTTAAGAGCGATCATTGCAGTTTTGGTTGAGCATGGAATGCATTCGGATGCAGAGAAATTCCTCTCCCGTTTCGATGCCGGCTCGAAAGATTCAGACGATTACATGGTCAGCGACTTCCTGATTAGTTCGAGAAACAACCAGGATCCTGGCTTCATTATCAAAATGGGTCTTGAGCTTTATAACCGCAAGATCCGCGATTACAAGTGCATGTACACTCTCATCGATGCCATGGTGAGAGGTGGTTATAAGTCTGAAAGAATTGCTCCTTACAAAGAAGAGATGGAAAACCTTTATCCCGATAAGGCCACCATCTCTGCATAGTCTACTCTTTCGCTCCAGCATCCCAATATAATCTTACCGACATTAAGCTCTCGTTTACTTAAGACACTCGATTTGATCTCCTGTTTTATACATTTGCAAAGGAGTGTTGAATGTTTAACTGGAAGAGAGTCCTGCTTGCGTCTGCCCTGATCTCGGGAAGCGCGTTCTCAGCGGATTCAATGATCGTTCGATTTGATCTTACTGACTCAATGAAAAGTTTTCTTAAAGCAAACCAGCTCGATGTGACTGGTGTGAACTATAAGACAATGGAAATCGAAGCTCTTCTTACTCAGGAAGAGTTGAATATGGTGAAGTCGCAAAAGGCGAACATCAAATTCTCATTTCCTCAGAACCTTCTTGCTGGTCCGGATGATCAGTACAAGAATCCTGATGAAATCTCAGATATCGTAGCTGCTACTCACGCTAAATATCCTGACATCACTGAAGTTAAATCAATCGGGAAAACTCTTGAAGGTCGTGAAATTCTCGCGATCAAGATTTCTGATAATGCCAAGACTGACGAGAAAGAGCCTGTTGTTCTCGTAAATGCCATGCACCACGCTCGCGAAGTGATGACTCCGGAAATCACTACTGACATGATCGAGTATCTCACTTCAAACTACGGCACAAATGCTGAAGTTACGAACTGGGTTAACAATACAGAGAT
>JBEIQF010000513.1:0-1184 GCA_040376635.1 Halobacteriovoraceae bacterium | reverse complement strand
TGTGCTCTCCAGTTAAGCAAAGACATGAACATGGAATTCATCAGAACCTCACGTTTTTTCGAAATAATAAACGCAAAACATTTTATTTGAATCTTTCCAGCATTGTCTGACAGTGAAGTGTGCTTTGGCACATAGTTCACAAAATTCTTCAACACTATATTTGTATGAGCTTTCAGTATGAATGGTTTCACCTTCGTGGAAACGGAAGATGGTCTGGCTCACTCTCACAAGCTGTGGGATCTTACTCTTCAGATGCATCTCTACTCTTCCAAGTTGCTCATTATAGACGGCGGTATGTTCAAAATTTTCAGTTTCAAAAGCGGCATTCACTTCACGATTCAATCTTTCAAGTAGATTCATATTGAAGGCAGCGGTAACACCCTGAGGATCATCGTAAGCGAGCTCAAACGTCTCTTTATCTTTTTTGAGATCGACACCGATGAGGAGACCGCCATTTTCACCGACCATGTCTCCGTACATTCTGAGAAAGTTAATGGCCTCTTCAGGATTTAGATTTCCAATTGTACTTCCGGGGAAGAAGATGACTTTTTTCCCTGATGATGAGCCAACTGTTACCGGGAGTTCGATATTCTGAGTGAAATCTGCGCATACAGGCAGCACCTTCAGATCAGGAAACTCTTCATGAAGCTCTTCCGTCATACGAAGAAGAATTTCACGGGAGATTTCGATAGGAACAAATCCTTCAGGATTTTTCAGAACTTTCAATAGATGGCGAACTTTTTCACCACTGCCACTTCCTGGTTCAATAATCAGGGCACCTTCACCGATGTACTCTGCCATCTCTTGAGCATAGGTAGCAAGGATCTCGTGCTCAGCTCGAGTGGGATAGTACTCAGGGAGCTTGCAGATCTCTTCAAAGATCTCCGATCCCTTTTTGTCATAAAGAAATTTAGGGTGAATCGTTTTCTGACCCTTTGAAAGACCAGTCAGGACTTCTTTAAGAAGACTATGCGTTTTAGGTGCATAATCGAGGAACTCTACTACTGACTCAAGACTCATGCTAAATCCTTCGCTAATCTGATACCGGCATACTGCCATCTCATATGTGGATAATAGAAATTTCTGTAAGTTGTTCTGTAATGCGATCTTGGTGTGACACAACTTCCGCCTCTTAGGACGAATTGGTTACACATGAATTTTTCATTGTATTCAGAGAGACCGTG
>JBEIQF010000072.1:0-11852 GCA_040376635.1 Halobacteriovoraceae bacterium | reverse complement strand
TCGCGGTTCTCACGCGCTCTCATGATTGCTTCCATCTCAGACAGGTCTTCTTTTGCGAATTCCATGTTTTTGATGACAAGCTTGTCACCGCGAGTCTGGTTAATACCAAGGGCAGAACCCACGATCTGAGAGAAGTTACTTAGCTCTTCTTCAGTCCATGCCTGATATTTTGTAACAGGTATTCCATCCTCGTTAAGCATCGGTGTACCGTCTTTCGCAAGAACAGGTACCTTCTTACCATCAACCATCACCGCAACTGACATGTTAGAGATTTCAGCAGTGGGCTTCTTCGATTTTGTTACAATCGTAGGTACCGCCATATTTCTTGTTACAAGAGACTTATCAACATCGTTGCGTGTTTCAGGAATACCCGGCTGAGGAGCTTCACCTGGAAGGTTAGAACGAGCACCAGGGATACCCTGAGGTGATGGACGAACACCAACCATCTTCTGCTCGTTACGAACTTCCGACACAACTGCTGCGTTTTCAGAATCGTAAGTCGTTTGTGTTTCAACTTTTTCAGTGAAATCCATCTTCAAAGCAACCTTCGCGATCACTTTACCTTCACCGATTACACGGGAAAGAATTTCTTCCACTTTCTTTTCATATTGTGAGTTTAGTTTAGTCTCGAGAGCGATGCGGTTAGCAGTCTCCGTAGACATGTTATCACCATCGTTCTCAGATAGCTTTTTACCACGAGAATCAATAACGACAACATTATGAGAACGCATTCCATCAACAGAAGAAGAGACGAGAGACTGGATGCCTTTTACTTCATCGTTCGTCATCGTTACACCACGCTCAACGTCGAGGACCACAGACGCGCTTGGTGGCTTTCTTTCAGAGACGAATGGAGAAGATTCAGGAATCGATAAGTGAATACGAGCGCGAGTTACGCCCTTGATGTGCATGATTGTTTTAACAAGCTCGCCTTCAAGTGCACGCTGCTTGTTGATTTTCTGTACGAATGAAGTTGTACCGAAAGCTTGTTTGTCGAATACTTCGTAGCCAACTGTACCTGTGAAGTTAACACCTTTCTTGGCGATTTCTAAACGCCAGATATCAACTTGATCTTCAGGAACTTTGATCGTTTTACCGTCATCAGCAACCTGGTAGTTGATCTTCCCTTCTTCAAGCATTCTTGCGATTACCGCAGAATCATCTTTCGTAAGGTCAGTGTAGAGGACTTTATAATCTGTTTTTCCAGACCAGACTACAATCCCGGCCATTGATGCTAACAGTAGACCTGCTACTGCGATCAATCCAAGCCTTCTTGTCATGTCTAGCGACTTAAAAAAGTCGAGAAAGTTCTGAACTGTTTGTGAGAAAAAACTATTCAAAGAATCCTCCTGATTCTATGGGTAGCCCAGCATCCTGCCAGACTTGCAGTCCGCACTTAGATCTGCATCTTCATAATTTCGCGGTATGCATCCAATACTTTGGTACGTACCTGGTTCATCGTTCTGAAAGCGATATCTGCTTTCTCTACCGCTAGTAATGTCTCATGCAAATTCTGAGACTCACCACTCGCAAGTTTCTCCATGGCTATATTAGCATCTTGCTGAAGATTATTAACTTTTCCGATTGAATCCTGTAAAAATTCACCGAATGATTTTCCATCCTGAATCTCGCCGCCTTCAAGGCCCGGCGCTTTGATATCAAAGCCGCCTGCCATGTCGTTATCGACCTTGCGAGACCAGCCTTTTGCATCAGCATTACCAAGAGTCTGTTGGAAAGAACCAATATCCTTAATGGCCATTAGTTACCTCTCCCGATCTCTAGTGTCTTCATCGCCATCTGCTTCGTTGTATTGATCGCAGTGACGTTTGATTCATAAGCTCTTTGAGCTTCAATCATATTTGCCATCTCAACCATTGGGTTGATGTCCGGCATAGCAACGTATCCTTCAGAGTTAGCATCAGGGTGTGAAGGATCATGCTTATAAACAACTTTATCAGAGTGAACGACCTCAGTTGCGTGAACTGTTTGTGCGTTCTCAGCTAGCTCACCTTCAAGGATTTCCGAGAAAGCTTCACGAGCTGGTTCAGAACCAAAGACAACTTCTTTACGACGATAAGGACCGCCTTCAGCAGTCCGTGTTGTTTGCGCATTTGCGATGTTGGAAGAGTGAGCTTCCATCCGCTTACGCTGGGCCGCGAGACCCGACGAAGAAATTCTGAGAGATGAAAGTAAATCCATTTAACTACCTACTTCTCTGAATTGATGGCGTACTTCATGATACCCATCTTCTTGTTGATCAACTGAACAAGCGCATCGTACATGAGCTTGTTTTCCGCCATCTGTGCCATCTCGGCTTCGACATCCACTGTGTTTCCGTTTTCAGAAACAACTCCATTCGGATTATCGTAGATTTCGGGTTCTAAATTATTGAAGCCGCCGTTCCCGACGTTATGGTGTCGTCCATCTGTGACACCCATTTTCATCTGACCATCTACATCCAAAGCACGTGCCAACGCTTCTTCGAAATCCATCTTCTTGGCTTTGAAACCAGGAGTGTTGGCATTCGCTACGTTCGATGAAATGAGCTCTTGGCGCATTTCACGGAAGTTTAGCGCCGTGGTGAGTGCTTTTAATGTTTTGTCATTCACATCCATTGTGACGGCCTCAACAATTTAAAAAGTCTATTAACGTAAGTTTACGAAGTAAGTTGCACCTTCAGATCTGTACTCATTGATCTTATTTCTAAGAGTACGGATAGAAACACCAAGGATTTTTGCAGCTTGAGTTCTATTTTCTGAAGTGAATACGAGTGCTTTCTTAATAAGAAGTTTCTCAGCATCTTTAAGAGACATAAGTTTGAAGCCATCTTCGTCTGTTTCAGCAGAAGTGAATTCAACTTTACGCTCGCCGTTTTCAATAGCCTGGATGTCCAGAGTAGAACCTTCCATGTTTGAAAGCGTTTTGCGGATGAATGAACGGAGTTCAGATAGATTGTTGTTCCAGTTGTAGTCTGTAAGCTTACGAGCAGCTTCCTGGCATAGTGAAATGTCACCAGCTTCAGTTTCGCATGCGTATTCTTCGATAAAGTGACGAGCGATCAATTCCACGTCTGTTCCTCTTTCACGAAGCGCGATCATATCGATAGAAGCGCCGTTGAAGTAAGTATATAAAGCGCGTGAGAACTTTCCTGCACCAACCAACTTAGAAAGGTTTTTCGAAGTCGTAGCAAGAATGCGAACGTCTAACTCATAGTCTGGTAGCTCTTGGAGGATAGTATAGAGGCGTTTCTGGAAATTTTCATCCAGTGCATCAATATTGGCAAAAATTACCGTACCACCGTTGGCAAGTTCTAGTACGCCACGGTTGAACTTTCCTGTTGAATCGTCTCTGTAACCAAGAACGATTTTCTCAACAGTGCTTGAGTCTTCAGAACAATCTACAACTTCAAGGCGAGCATTCTTTCTCACAGAGTTGTTGTGGATGTATGAGCCCAAAGCCTTCTTTCCTGAACCAGCTTCGCCGGAGATCAGTACTGGAGTCTTTGTTACAGCTACATTACGAGCCGTCTCAAGAGCCATGTTGAATTTTGGGTGATTGCCTACGAGTACTAAACCTTGAGATAACATTAGACCTCCTGTCCGTTGTTAGTTGGTTTTCTTATTCCGTTATAATTTTTTTTCTATCAATTCCAGTGTCGCCAATTCACTTCTACACATTTCCTTAATATGAGAAGGAACCGTTTTATCATTCGTTAACACAGTAAATACCTCACGCCCTTCTGGCACTTTGGCATTCTTTATCAATGATAAGCCATAAAGGTATCCAATACGTGCAGTGTAAGGAGATTTTTGAAATTTTTCTCTGAAAGATTTTGTCATATTCTCGAGCTCCTTCCATTCTGGATTCCCCTCCCCCGCATAGGCTTCTATGAGGAGATAGTTGATTCGCTCGGAGATATTCAAGATCGGTGCCGACTTTGATCGGCCGATGTCATCATTCAAAGCTTTAACGACTGTTTTAAAGCGGTCCTGGTCTTTCAACTGGTATAACGACTCGACATAACCCATTAAAAGGTCTGCTGTTTGACGTGGAGTAAGCTGGTTCTGAGGGTTCTGTTTTACCAGTACTTTTTCGAACTCGAGGATGGCATCCGAGTAATTTTTACGGTGGAAAAGGATCATTCCCTGGTAGTACGGGTAGTTCAATGAGTCCCTAAGTGACACTGGATAAGAGGTCAACTTGGCTTCAGCTTCAACCCAATTTGCGTCTGCCACGAGACGGATAAGATTCAACTCTTCAATCATCTGATCAAGGTTTGTAGACTTAAGTCTGTCGACCCAGATTGGGAAAGTACGTGCTTCTTCTTTCTGAACATTTTTAAAACTAGCAAGTGCTCTGTCGTAACTCTTATATAGTCCAAGCTTCATGAAAGAATCACACACTACGAAGTTCATGTAGATGTTCTTCGCTACTTTTGTTTCATACTTATCTTTATAAACTTCCCAGATCTTCACAACCTTGGCGTAGTTTTCTTTCAGATAAGCTTCCTGAATGATTCCATAAACGACTTCAGCACCGTCGCCTTCGAATACTCTTCTCTCCGCCGGCTTTAAATTATCAAGCGGGATAGAAGTGAGATAAGAAAGGGCCTTGTCATACTCTTTAGTCGAGATGAAAAGACGGAGACGCACAAGCCACAGAAGTTTTTTGAGGTTCTGGTTGAAAGCTTTCGTTTCATCCGGAGATTGCTCAAGGAAAACTTCTGTTTCTTTATCATCTTCAGTTGGCTTAAGTTTTCTCGCAAGTTTCATCGCTACATAACGAAGTTTAGCTTCGTAGCGAATTTCAGGAGATGTGGAACGATCGATCGCGTTTTTATACAGCACTAAATTCTCAGCAGCTGGGCGATCTAAGAGTTCATAAGCGGAAGCTAGACGGAGGCGTGCGTGTGGTGCCTGTAAAAGATAAGAATAAGATGCGAGGAATTCATCATAAACCTTAATCGATGCTTCAAATTCAGCATGTCTGAAAAGACTTTCGCCAAGGTTATAAAGGATTGCCGGGTGAATCGGTTTAACAAGTGACTTCTCAACAGAACGGTAACGTTTGATAAGGTCTTTCGTCTCACCTTTAGAAAGCATAGCAAACGAAGTGTAGGCCATACTCATCTGAGGAGGAAGAATGCTATCAAGCTTCTTGTTCTCCTTGAGGAATGCTTCGATCTTCTCTACCTGTCTGAGTTCAGCAAGAGAGTGCAGGATGTGAAGAGCTGACTGAATAACCATCGTCTGGTCAAACTCGCCGCGGGCTTCTACATATAGCTCTTTTGAGAGCTCAAGAACTTTCACATGATCTTTTACATCTACATGATATTGAATGAGGTAACGCAGGATTGCTGATTTGAGTTCGTACTCTTTCGTCATGTCTTTGATGTTCGAAAGAAGAACCATCGCTGATTGAGTGATGCCACGATTTGGCTTAGCAATATTGCCCTTAAGAAGAGCATTTGCCTTGATGAATTCATTCAGAACGAAATTTGAATCACGTCCGTACTTCTTCTCATAGAGAGTGACAGACTTATTCATAAGTCCCCACTTCTCTTCGCGATAGAAATTGATCGAAAGCTGCATATGAGCTTCTTTCGCATCATCAAGATTCTCTCTATCCTTAATCGGGTAAAGAGCATCAGGAATTTTAGAAGAAAGATTAATGTCTTTCTCAAGCTGAGGAATCATAGGAGCGTAATCCCAGATGAAACTCGCGCCGTATCTATAGTCACGATATTCAGGATTAACATTCTTTTCGTCAGCAAGGGCCTGTGTCGCTTCCACAACCGGAAGGATGGCACTCTTCTTATTCAGAAGTGCATTTTTAGGTGGCGTCGTCTTTTTGACAACCATTGCTGGTTTGTCCTGAACCGGAGGAACATCGAGGGGCTTTTTGAAAGCTGCTGACTTCTCTGTTACAAGGTCAGCATTGATCCAGAAATCCAGAATGTATTTCTTGTCAGCATCACGATAGAACGAAAAGAGTTCAACAGAAGGATCTTTCAGTTTTACTGAGATAGTGGCAGGTTTAGCAGGGAAATTATCTTTAGAGTAGCTGATGCCCTCTATATACTGTCCATTTGTCTTTAATCGCGCTAATTCGCCGGATAGGTTCTCGAACATCTCCAGATTCACAGTCTCGATAAGGAGCGTTTGATCGCGTTTAACGATGTAAAACTGGTCACGAGGGACAACCAGATTCCAACGAAGATGTGTTTTGAGATTTTCTTGAGCGATGATGTCAGCTAAAACGGAAGTCGCGGCCATTGCGCTGGCTACACATAGAGTCGTTAATAGGGTCGATAACTTTGTCATTCGTGAAGACTTCCTGTCTTTACTTTCGGCCGTAACCACATCATGTGGTCATTTTTACCTACTCTGCTCAGTGTAGCGTATTTTGCGTTTTGGAAAAGAACAATTTTACCTACCGGCAAAAAAGTCCACCAAACCTTTGACACGTTCTTGACGTGAATAAATATTACAATGACTTAATAATGATATAACGAGTACCCGTTGAAATTGGTCAATATGAAGTTACTGATTGCTCTTCTATTCTTATCAAGCTGCTCTCTCTTTATTGGAGGGAAGGACGAACCTAAAACTGCGAAGGGAACTCGCTACTCAATTCCTTTCAATCAATCACAGTGGTCTTATAAAGAAGACAATCGTTCTGATTATGTTTTTGAAAATAATGACGGAAGAATTCTTCTCTCAAATAGTTTCTGTGATGAGTTTCAGGAACAACCTCTTGAACAATTAGCGACTAAGATTTTTAAGACGGTTAACAATTTCAAACCAAAAGTCAGTGAATATACAACTTTCCAGAACCGCGAAGCTTACAGAATAGAAGGGACTGGAAAAGTTGACGGCGTTTTAGTGAATCTTCGTCTACTTAATACAAGAAGAGATAATTGCTACTTTGATTTCCTTTCTATTAATCCAGAAAAGACATCAGAAACAGATAATGCATTTGAAACTTTCCTGAATTCTGTGAGTTTCAAATGATTGCCGCCAAGATCAAGAATGATATGAGGACTTTGGGAGAAATCATGATTCTCTCCAAGGATACTTTTAAATGTATGTTCTCCCGTCCGTTTTATCTTGGGCGTCTGTTTGAGCAAATCATTCATCTTGGAGTCGAATCTCTCTCTATTACTATTGTTATTGGTGTAGTCACAGGTCTTGTGATGACTCTCCAGTTTGGATATGGCCTAGAGAAATTCGGTGGGACACTGTATGTGCCCGCGATTGTGTCTCTATCTTTAATGCGCGAACTTGCTCCCATCTTCACATCTCTTCTCATTGCAGGTCGAATCGGCTCGGGTATCAGTGCTGAAATCGGAGCGATGAACGTTACTCAACAAGTTGATGCCATCCGTGCCCTTGGAACCAACCCTCTACGTGTCCTGGTTGTACCAAGAGTACTTGCAGCGATTCTATCCCTTCCTCTTCTCACTACTCTTTCAGCATTCATGGGAATTCTCGGCGGACTTTCGATCGCCTATCTAGAGTTCAATATGCCTGCAGGCTTTTACATCAATAAAGTTTTGGCAACGATCAAACTCACAGATGTGTTTGGCTCAATGGCGAAATGTGCTTTCTTCGGATTAGTTATCGCCATCCTTGCCTGCTACCGTGGATTTCAGACCCGAGAAGGAACGATTGGAGTTGGTGAAGCAGCGAAATGGGTCGTTGTAAGGACTTCGATTGTTATCCTTATATCGGATTTCTTTCTGTCTAAAATTTTAATTTTATTATTTGATTAATATGATGAACATACTTGAAGTGAACAACATTCATAAAAGCTTCGATGAGAAACATATCCACAAAGGTGTGACTTTCTATTTGAAGCAAGGCGAGACGATCGGTCTTCTTGGTCATTCAGGAACAGGTAAGTCTGTATTGCTTCGTTCTCTCATAGGACTCGAGCATATTGATGAAGGTGAAATCAAGTTTCACCAAAAGCGTATTGATACACTTACAGAAACTCAGCTCTACCCTATTCGAACAAAAATCTCCTACGCTTTTCAAAGTGGGGCCCTTTTTGATTCGATCAATGTCTTTGAAAACATCGCATATCCATTATTTGAACATACAAAACTTTCAGAAGATGAAATTGAAGGACGAGTTAAAGACATCCTGAAAATCATCAACATGGAAGATGCTTATCATCTTATGCCGTCCGATTTGTCAGGTGGTATGCAAAAACGTGTTGGTCTTGCCCGCGCCATGGCACTTCATCCGGAGATCCTTCTCTATGATGAACCAACAGCAGGTCTGGATCCACTGAATGTCGAGATGGTGCTCGAGGTTATGGCGCGATTTAAAGAACAAGGTCTTTCAGGGATTTTTGTTACTCATGATATTCCGGCCGCCAAAAGAATTTGTGACAGGCTCCTTATCCTGAAAGAAGGCCGCATTGGATTTAACGGCACGGTAGAAGAATTTGAAAACAGTACTGATCCATTCGTTCAGACGTTTATGGCATCAGAGGAATAGGAAGCATATGAGAGTCAGAAAACACGATCAAAACAACCTCATCAAAGTCGGATTCTTTGTAGCAGGTCTTACCCTCGTACTCATGATCATGGTGACCTCCATCGGAAAAGAAAATTCTCTCTTCGATCCAAAGACAATGATCCGCGCGCGTGTTCCGAATGTTTCTAATCTCAAAGTCGGCTCTTACGTTGAACTGAAAGGTATTCGAATTGGTACAGTCTCAGATATCCAGATCGTCTCAGAAGAGGAAGTTGAAATCCTGATGACCATTCTCGAGAAAGAACTCAAATGGATCAGAGAGGACTCGCGTGTTTCTATTACAACTGCCGGTTTGGTCGGTGATAAGTTTGTCGAGATTTATAAAGGTACAAAAGACTCCCCTGCCTTTAATCCTGAAAAGGATTACCTCTCTGCCGAGGATACTGCTGACTTAAAACGCATCATCAATAAAGGCGACAGCATCGCCAACGTGACAGATCGAATACTTCTGAAGCTTGATAACATCCTGGTGAAGATAGGAGATGGACAATTGATTGTTGATACAATGATGTCGATGAATAAGACAGCTTCAAACATGGAGAAGATCAGCTCTGAATTGAAAGAGGCCCGCATGGGTGCGATGGTGAAAACTGTGAACATGAGTATGGAAAGCGTGAACAGATCATCTGCTTCGCTGGAAAGAATTCTCACTCGTGTCGAGAAAGGTCCGGGCACCATGAATTCACTCATCTACGATGAGAGCATTCATGATGATCTGAGAGCACTACTTGGAGGTGCTCAAAGGAATAAAGTTATCAAATACTTCATCCGTGAATCCATCAAAAAATCCGAGGAAAGAAAACCTCAGGAAGATTAGAGGGATATATACCTCAGGCTCAATACTAAAAATGAGAGCATAATAAAGCTCACCCATAAAACAGAATTCATTCTAAATTCTCCAATATGTATTCACGCTAAAAGAGTTCTTTAGTCTCGTCAAAGGTGCTTTTTGACCACTCAGGAATGTCAGACTTACATGTAAGATCGTAGAGAGAAAAATGCGGGTTCTTACAAAAAGTAAGAAAAAAGCTGGGGCCAAACGGCCCCGATGAAATTATTCAGCACAAAATCTTGGTCTGCAGTGAGGTTCACGATCACGAATTTCTCTCATGCAGTACTTACCCACATGGCAATTACGGATGTCTTTCGTTCCGAATACTCCAGTCATTTCATTTTCCCAGACTGAACAATCAACCTGAGAATAAACCGTGTTGGATGTTCTTAGACCCAGAAAGCGAGAGTAAACTTTAACAGAACCATAGTTCGTTAGAGTGTCCTTCAATTCCTGGCAAGTAACGTTTCTCGCCCACACTGCCGGAGTTTCTGCCTGAACCATCGCAGACATCAGTATAGCGAAAATAAGAATTAAAAATTTCATGAGAGTCCCCTTGTTGAAAGAACAAAATAGGACGAGTAAATGCCGTCGTCAAAGGTGCATTTTGACCACAAAAAAAAGGGCCCAACTTGGGCCCTCATTATGATTACAAATCTAAGTTTGAATTATTCAGTAATGATAGAAACTTTTACGATTCCATTTTCACGTTTTGCTACAACGTCACACTTACCAGAAAGATTCAAAACCGGACGTCTGAACACTCTTGTCTCGCCCATAGTTCCACATTCAACTTCACCAAGCATAAGCTTGTTATCGATCAATGCCAGCTCAGGAACAAGTTTTTCGAATGTTCTTGTCTGGATATGTCCATTTCTTGGTCCGCCGATTCTTCTGCTTGCTGATAGTGATACGCCAGCAGTTCCATCTTCAAGGTTCACTTCAAATCTAGTTGAAAGCGTTCCACGTGCTTTAGAAGCAGATACGTCCATAACTTTTAGTTCAGCTGCAGAAGCACAGATTGAAGCAAGAAGTGTAGTCATAACGATGAATGATTTCATAGGACCTCCCATAACGAATTTTGTGTGGCCTGAATATATGGGATTTAAAATAGAAAGGTCGGAAAGTGAAAAAAAGTGAGGGTTTTTAGTGTGGACGATGACCGTCCACACTAGCCACCATTAGAGTTCTAGGTTCTTTTTCTTCATCTTCTCAATCAGAGTTGTTCTGTTGAGAGTGAGGAGTTTCGATGCCTGGTTCTTGTTTCCGCCAGTACGGTTCATCGCCTGCATGATAAGCGAGTCTTCAATATCAGAAAGGATCTGCTTAAGATCCACGCCCGGCTCAGGAAGCTCAAACAACGTTTTGTATGTATGAGTTGCAAGAGGGTTTGAGCGGAAAATTTTCGCCGGAAGATCTTCAGGAAGAATCTCGTTACCACCACGAAGGATCACAAGTCTTTCAATCACATTCTCAAGCTCACGAACGTTTCCTGGCCAGTCATAGCCCATCAGAAGATCCATCGTAAGTGGAGCAAAGCTGATTTCGTTTGATCTGTCGGCAGATACAAAACGATCCAGGAAGTGAGAGATAAGGAGTGGGATATCTTCTCTGCGCTCTTTAAGAGCAGGCATACGAATAGGAATCACGTTCAGGCGATAGAAGAGATCTTCGTGGAATTTACCTTCAAGTACGGCCTTCTCAAGATCTCTGTGAGTCGCTGCAATCACACGCACGTCGATGTCGATATTCTCAGATGAACCAACTGGCTCAATCTGGCGCTCTTGAAGAACTCGAAGAAGCTTCACCTGAAGAAGTTGCGGCATATCGCCGATTTCATCAAGGAAGATCGATCCACCTTGAGCAAGCTCAAAGCGACCTTTACGGTTGGAAATCGCACCTGTGAAGGCACCTTTCATGTGACCAAATAATTCACTTTCAAGAAGCTCACCCGGAATCGCTCCGCAGTTAACGGAAACGCGGTTTCTCTGGCCACGGCTTGATAGTTTATGAATCGCCGAAGCTACAAGTTCTTTTCCTGTGCCTGAAGGGCCCATGATAAGGATTGTAGAATCAGTCTTAGCTACTTTTTGGATACGATCAAAGACATCTCTCATAGCACGAGAACGACCGATCATGCCTTCAAACTGATCTTCCACTGTAGGACGGTCAATTTTGAGCTTAGAAAGAGTTTTAGGTCGAACTCCATCTCCGAATACGCCTTCGCCTTCAGATAGAATCTCGCGCGGAAGAACCGCAGATAGTTTTGTCTGAAGGGCCTGGATAACAAGCTTCTTCAGGTTCTCTGGTTCAAATGGCTTCGTAAGATAATGGAATACGCCTTTCTTCGTAGCTGCAATCGCTGTTTCGATACTCGCGAATCCAGTCATAACGATCGAGACAAACTCGAAACCTTTATCTTTCAGGATATCAATCAGAAGGAGACCATCTGATCCTTGCTCAAGGCTGATATC
>JBEIQF010000126.1:0-9007 GCA_040376635.1 Halobacteriovoraceae bacterium | reverse complement strand
CATTTTAAATACTAGTGGAGTTCATTCTATGAATCGTCGTTCTTTTGTTCTCGGTGGTCTGACTGCAGGATCTCTTTTCGCTCTTCCAGGTGTCGCTCGCGCGAATCCAAAATACCAACAACTTCTCGACACATATTTAAATTCAAATGCAGTGGATATGGCCCCTTTAGAGCGCCTTTCATCTTTTGGTGGATCGTCAGTGGTTGAAGGGGACATGCAGGATGAGGCCCATGAAATTTTCTGGAACAAAGATGGTTATATCCAGAAGAAGGGCGGCATTCCAAAAGCCACTGCTGAGTTTGATGTTGTCATCGTTGGTGGCGGTCTTGCTGGTTTGTCTGCGGCCTATTATTTGAAAGGTAAAAAAGTTCTCATCATTGAAGGTCACAACCGTTTCGGTGGAAACGCTAAGTCTCAAGTTTACGGAAAAAGTTATGCAGCGATGGGATCGGCCTACATCACTCTTCCGGATGACGGAGATGAGATTGATACATTCTTAAAACAAACTGGTCTTAAAAAACAATTCCGTAAAACTGATCACGATGATGAAACTGTGATCATGAACGGAAAATACGTTCCAGGTTTCTGGGCCGGCGGCACTGATATCAAGAATGCGGATCAATTCAAGGCCGCTCACGAAAAATTCAAAGAAGTTTGGGATAACGCTTATCCCGAGATTCCTTGTTGGGATAATTCGTCTTCAGGTCGCGCGCACTTTAACTCTCTTGATACGATTTCATTCACAACGTGGTTACAGAGAGAGCTTGGTGACATACACCCGCATATCATGGAGTACATCACACTTTATTGCTGGTCTTCGTTCTCAGCTTCGCCTGATGAACTTTCTGCAGCTCAGGCGCTTAATTTCTTAACTTGTGACCTTGCTGGAATCCAGGTGCTCCCAGGTGGTAACGGCATGATCGCGGAAGCTCTTTTCCAGGATCTGAAAAAACGTGCTGGTGTAACGATGGTGAACCAGTCTTTTGCTGTTGATATCCGCTCTGAAGGTGGCAAGGCCGTCGTTTGTTACAAAGATGCGACGAATACTCTCGTCACAGTGAAAGCAAAACACTGTATTGTGGCGAACGCAAAAATGGTGAGTAAAAAAGTTATCACAGGATTATCAGCTGAGCAGAATAAGGCGATGTCAGGCATTCCTTATCGCGCTTACCTTGTGGCGAATATTTTCCTGAAGAAAAAAGTTCCTTCAAAAGGTTATGATCTCTTCTCACTTGATGGTGTGAACCCGAAAAATGGATACGAAGACTCTAAGAAGCGTGTGTTCGCAGATGTCGTTTACGCTGATTGGGCCTTGAAAGATCAGGCAGAAAAATCAATTCTCACCCTCTATATGCCTCTTCCTTACGATATGGCCCAGCAGTATCTCTTCGTGGATAACCTTCACGGAAAATACGTGGATCGTCTGAAGCCTCGTATGACCCCGGCGCTTGAAGGCATGGGTCTTACATGGGCCGACGTTCAGGGCGTGCGCCTCGTTCGTTATGGACACTCTATGCCGGTCGGAAAAGTAGGTGGAGTCGCGAGCGGATTATTCGAGAGAGCGAGTGCTACCATCGATAATTGCATCCATTTCGCTAACCAAGACAACTGGGGTAACCCTTGCTTTGAAACAAGCTTCGGGTCTGCTATCAGAGTGGTTGAAAAAATTTAAAAAGGCCTTGCTTGAATGTGGAAAAAACTTTCCAGGACAGAGAGCAGGTCTTCTTTCTCAATTGGTTTATTTAAAAAATCAAAATCAAAATCGTGATCGAGTTTGTCGTTAAACTGATCGTTTGAAGAGATGTAAATGACCGGGATTGTATTCAGAAGAGGGTGAGCTTTGAGATTCTTTCTGAAAGAGGGCCCGTCCATTTTCGGCATTTCCATGTCGAGTAAAATCAGATCGGGAAGTTCATTCATCTGTTCAAGAAGATCGAATGCTTCAACGCCATTGTATGCATGTTCAAGAGAATAGACTTTCTTCAAATAGACTTTCAGGAGATTATGAATCTCCTGATCATCATCTATAATGAATATTTTCTTAAGCGTCTTTGATTCCATGTTTCGCCGCTACCTTGTCAAAATGTTTCATGACATTCTTCGCCCAATTGCGTTTGTCGATGTATTGACCATGATAGAACGACTTCTTAAAGCCGTAAGCGACGATATCTTTGAGGTGCTTAAGCGGAATATCGAAGTTATCAACAGCGAGTTGGAATTCTCTGGAAACAGTTGTGTCCGATACAAGTCTGTTATCTGTACAGATTGTCACTGACATACGGTTAGCGAGCATGTGTTTGAAGTTATGCTCTTTAATCGATTTAATTTCAGGATTAGTCTGAAGGTTACTTGTTAAGCACACTTCAATTGTAGTTCTCTTGTCTGCCACGAAAGAAATAAGCTCAGAGATGTATTTTTTCTTATCAGTGATTTTTGAATCAGTGATTTTGTTTTCATCAAAGAGGTAATAGCCGTGACCGATACGGTCAGCGTAACAATCTGTGATCGCCTGGAAAATACTTTCAGCACCGTATGCTTCACCTGCGTGAACTGTCTTGTGCATGAAATTTTTGTGAGCGTAAGCATACACGTCCTTGAACATTCCTGGTGGGTAACCGTCTTCACGACCGGCAAGGTCGATACTTACGATGGGAAGATCTTTTTCATCACGAAGTTTAACAACGGCTTTCACCATCTGAAGAGCGCCTTCTTTAAGCACTTCTTTCTCACGTGAAAACTCCATCATCTTGTAGAAGTTCGTGTAGTAGGGCGAGAAACCTTTCGGTCCGAACTGTCTCATCGCACAGCTAATGATCCCGTAGTTGAACTCAGGCTTCTCTCCGCTCTTAACGTCAGGCTGAGAATTATATTCCTTCTTAGCGCGCTCAAAACCCTTATTAGCAGCGACCATCACGGCTTCCATGGTCAGACCAGAATCAGAGTCCATCATGAGCTGTGGAGCGAATCTTGGCTCAATATAGATCACGTTTTCTTTCTGGTTATCGATCGCAAGCTCGTAGGCCACGCGTTCAATATTTTCAAGGTCACGCAAAGAGGCACATGTGTATTGGAACCCGTGAAGGTATTCTCCAAGATTGGCGTATTGGCTTTTGAAAACGAGCTCACGAAGACCTTCTTCAGTGTATGAAGGCATCTTGATGTTATTTTTCTTCGCCATTTCAATCAGGGTAGGAATTCTGAGGGAACCGTCTAGGTGGAGGTGGAGATCCGATTTCGGCATCTCTTTAATAAAGGCTTCTGTATATTTATTCATGCCCCTAACCTACAAGATTAGGGGTGAATTGAACAGAATTTCTAGAGTTTACGACAAGAAAGAGCGAGTGTTTGACCATCTTTCGAGATGCTATATTCAATACTTGAGCCGTTTGGAGCAATGACGATAGTCCCTTCCGACTGGCCTCTGGCGTATGAATCGATGGTCAGTGCTTTTTTCGAACATGACGAAGTATAGGTGAAATCGTTTGACCATGAGTAGCGCGCGCGTTCAGTTCCATCGATCACGAAAGCTTCTTTTTCAGATTCCGCAATCACGTTCAGGACACCGCTTACTTTTTTGATGTTCAGGAGAAGTTTCTCACCCTGAAGTGAACACTCGAATTTTCCTGTGATTTTAAGTTTTGAACATTCTTTTACATCACCGGCAAATGCCTTGGTTCCAAGAACAAGACCGATAACAGCGAAGATAAGATAAAGTTTCATGTTGAACTCCTGGGGTATTTTCAGGAGTTTTATCAGAACAATAATTTTGAGGAATAAGATTTGTAGGAATTATATGGAGACCAAGACGGTCTCCATACAATCTTAACATTACCAGCCTAGGATGTGAGCAAACATGAGTGGCGCAACGATCGTTGCATCCGACTCCACGATGTAGCTTGGAGTTTCTTTCGAAAGTTTACCCCAAGTAATCTTCTCATTCGGAACCGCACCTGAGTACGATCCGTAAGATGTTGTTGAATCAGAGATCTGACAGAAATAACCCCAAAGACGAATATCATCTTTCTCAAGGTCCTGACGGATCATAGGAACAACACAAATAGGGAAGTCACCAGCAATACCACCACCGATCTGGAAGAAGCCGATGCTCGAAGTAGCAGCTGTCTTCATGTACCAGTCAGCAAGTGACGTCATATATTCGATACCAGTTTTCACAGTGTGAACGTTCTTCACTTCGCCACGCATGCAGAATGAAGCATACATGTTACCAAGTGTTGAATCTTCCCAGCCTGGAACTACCATCGGGATATTTTTTTCAGCGGCAGCAAGCATCCACGAGTTCTTCGGATCGATCTGGTAGAACTCTTTGAACTTACCTTTAAGAAGTGCGCGGTAGAAGAATTCATGAGGAAAACAACGTTCGCCTTTCGCTTCAGCTTCAGTCCATTCTGCGGCCATGATCGCCCAGATTTTTCTCATAGCTGCTTCTTCAGGGATACATGTGTCAGTTACACGGTTTAAGTGACGGTCGTAAAGATCCTGTTCAGCATCTTTCGTAAGACCGCGCCAGTCCGGGATACGCTCATAGTGCTCGTGAGCGACGAGGTTATAGATATCTTCTTCAAGGTTTGCACCTGTACAAGAGATAGCGTGAACTTTGTTGTTTCTGATCATTTCGGCAAGAGAGATACCGAGTTCGGCAGTAGACATGGCCCCTGCTAGGGTTACCATCATTTTGCCACCGTTAGCGAGGTGGGCTTCATAACCTTTTACAGCATCCATCATCGCAGCAGCGTTGAAGTGACGGTAATGGTGATTCATGAACTGAGAAATAGGTCCTTTGGTTGTCATGGTTGACTCTTTGGATTGCCAGCTAAGAGGCCGGAGCTCACAATGTTCAGTTGCGGGTGTATTCAATGCAAATTGGTATGTATCGTCAAGAGGGGAAATGGGAATAAAAAAGGCCCCTGTTGCGGGGCCCGTTATAACTAGTGAAGATTTCTGTCTTCAGAGGATTTACTGATGTGCCCGGGAGGGTCACTCGCGATCATGCTTTCAGCAATCGTTTCGTCGAGCTTCTCATCATCCGTCATCACATGCTGTTGATCATTGGTTTGATTCTGGGCCTCAGGATGATACTGGCCCTTTTCATTGGGCTTTATCATATCCCGGAATTTCACAATTATTTCCTGAAAGAAATTCATAAGGACTCCTAGTGTCTGCTCTGAAGATCAATGTGTTTTGAATTCAGATTTTGATCGAAGGGCTGACCTGTAAGTGATGCTTTCACGAAACCTGCCAGCTGCACAACCTTACTCGGTGGAGAATCCCATAACTCAGCACTTTCAACCTGCACACCAATGAGAGAAATTTCCGGATCATCAATTCCTTCCGGGAACCATGCCTTGAGCATGGGATTCCAAAGTTCACGAATTTTTTTCTGATCAGTTGTAATGATCGCTCGGCCACAGACAGAAGCGTATTGCTGTTTGTCTGGATTGGCGTAAGCAAGATTCACGTTCTGATCATTTTCGATGTCATGGTTTTTGAAAGAATTTTTTTTGCTAAAAAACCAAAGCGTACCATCGAATTTTTTTACATCAACTTTTTGAGTCGCCATAGGGCGTGAATGAATGGTTCCGTTCTCACTGACTGTAGTGAGCATAGTGAAGTTAATATCTTTGATCAGGGTTGCAAGCCTTTCCAGGTCCGAAATTTCGTTGTTCATAGGATCTCCTTTTCTGTGAATAGTTTATGAGGAAAAGAGTGAGGTGAAATCTTGAACCTTCCTGAAGGATCCTTAGTAACTCTGTATAGTAAGTTTATAATGTCGAAATTTTAGACACTCCAGACCCCTCTATTTTGGCCGCCTGTTGGCATCGGACTTGTATTAAGAGATTTACTACATTTCAGAGGGGCATCATGAAAAAGACGATTATCCTGTCGCTTTTGGTTCTATCTACTGGCGTCTATGCGCGAAAGGGCCCACAGCCACATGAACGTACTGATACTCCAAAATTAGCGAACTCAACGACTGGTCGTTTCATGTATCTCGGTGACGTTCCGAAATTTGATGCCACTGAACTGGAAATCACTGTCTCCAAGATGAATCTCACAAGTCGTATTACTGGTCACGTAAACCAGGGTCGTATCGATACGTACGCCAATCAATTATTCATGCGCTGGAAAACCATCAGCGATGCCCTTTCTGATACTGGAATGTCTCTTCATCCTTTGGTGAGATTAAGTAAGCTTGCTGAAACAAAACCTACAAACACAAAAGCGTGGGCGCAGATAGCTGAGCAATATTCACGACACATTCTCGAAAATTCTTCTCAGGATATTTATTCGGATAAACGAAATGCTAAAAACTATGTAAGTAACCAGGCCGAAGACGATTATAAAAACACTATCATTGAATCATATTTCCGTTATCTCTTTGACACGAAAGAATCATCTGACATGGTCATTAACGATAACAGACGTCTTGCAGAACTTCTTTCTCCAGCGAACTCACAACGCCTGTTTAAAAAACACCTTGGTCATTTATTCGCAGCTGGCTCTGACAGACCAGGATATCTTGGAACACTGAATTTTGTGTATCCAATCGCCGCAACTGTTGAAGGTCCTTTTGATCAACCGAAAGAGATGGTCACAGATATGAAGACTGCTGAATCAATTGAAGATAGATGGTGGTCAAATAAATGGAACGATGAATTCGGTGGTTTCCCATTCCTTCTGATTGAATGGAGTGGTGTTGCTTTCCACGGACCGATTACTAACTATGCTCCCATGGATGTTTGGTACCTTCGTCGCGGATATGTTTCTCACGGTTGTCACCGTATGGATTCATCTGACATTCTCGAGATGAGAGCGCTTATGCCGGTAGATCTCAAAAAAGCGGCCGGAAAAATCAAAGTGACGATTCTTGATCACTTCGATGTGGCCGATGTTAACAAAGACGGAAAGCTTGAAGCGATTGATGTGAAGTACTACGCAGTTCCTTCATCGATTGCAGTGGCGAAGAATAAAACGATTGAAGAGACAATCAAGCCGTGGCTCGTTGATAACCAGAAAGGTGCATTCTTAAAAAATAATAAGTATGCGGCCAAGTTCTATGACTCAGCTACTGATACTCTAAAAGGTATTCCTAAATATGAGATTGGTAAGAAGACTGTGACAAAAGTCGGAACTCACGCAGTGATGCCGATCTACAGATTTGAGTACCGTCCTAACCGTATCATCCAGTACACAGAGGACGGAGTGAAGCTTCAGGGCTTCGATGACATCGCAGGGAAATTCCCGCCTAGGTATTTTCAGCGTTACTAGAACGGTTCTTATCTACGATCGCATAGATGATGATAAGAAATGCTGACAGACGAATTAAGTACACCAGGGGGCTCGGTTCATTCCGGCTCCCTAAATATCCCAGCACTAATCTTTCAAACGATAAAAGAAAAAAAGCGACACTGAAAAGCTGGAAAAGTTTGTCGGCCGTTTTACGATAGAACTTCAAAAAGAAAAGTCCCGCCACAAGACAACAAATCATGAGTGCGCCAGAGTAAACTTCGTACAACATGTTATACCTCTTCCATAATCAGACCGTAGATCATTGTAATCATCCCGATGACTGCTGGTATCGATCTGAAGTTCAGGATGTAAGTGACATCAGGAAACACGACCACATCAATGAAAAGCAAAATGTTACTGATTCCAAAACCAGTAAATCCCATCGAACTCCAGAACAGTAACCTGAACTGACTTTTCTTGAATGCTCTGAAAAGCATGATGGCACATAACAAACTTGTAAATGTACACAGGAGATAAACGACCGCGGCCATATTAATCCTTCTTAAATCTGAAAGCGTCTGAGAAGCCTTTCAGGATATCTTTGGGTTTTTCGTAAATACATGTCACAACCGCAACTGGCATATGAATGTAGAGATCAGAAATCTTTTTAACTTTGTCATCGAGATCCGGCGTTGCAGGCCAGTATTTGAATTTGTGCTCTTCAACTTCAGCAAGCAAGCCTTTCGACGCAAGCTGATTGAGCTGATTATGAGCAGAGTGCTCATTGCTTCTCATCACTTTTGCAATCTCTGCTGCATTCCATTCTCTATCTTTGTTATTGAATAACATTAAGAGAACCTCAAGATGAGATACAGAATCGATTAACTCCGTTAGGAACAATTTAACATCTAAAGGTAGCCTTGAGGTAGCCAAAATAACCTCTCCTCGAATGTAAAAAAACTTTTTGCGTACGCTCTTTCTTTATTGTCTTGCGAGTGAAAAATCATTACTTTCCATCACAATTTAAAAACTCTTAAGTATTAACTAAACGATCTGATTCAATATTTCAAACTTAAAGGAGCGACTTCGTGAAAACGAAATCCACTGCATCGAAGACTTCAGGAAAGATGAGCATCAAGTCGAGTCTTCTTCCAAAGACATCTGAAAAGAATTTTACTTCTAAGGTTATTAACACGACTGGAAGAAATCTTCGCGCGACACCGGAGAAGGAACAGCTGAGACAAGTACTTCTGATGGTGAAAGCAATCAGAGCAGGTGACTTTACTGTTCGTCTCTCTCTTGATGGCGACACTCTTATGGGTGACATCGCGGAAGTATTGAATGACATCAATGAACTAAATTTTAACCTTGCTAATGAATTCGTGCGCGTGGGGCGAATCGTAGGTAAGGAAGGAAAGATGACTGAACGATTAAACATCGGTTCAGTTAAAGGTGCATGGGTCACTAACGTTGATTCAGTGAACACACTTATTACCGATCTGGTTCAGCCTACGACAGAAGCCGCTCGAGTTATCACAGCGGTGGCGAAAGGTGACCTTTCACAAAAAATGACAATGGAAATTGAAGGCCAGCCACTTAAAGGAGAGTTCGCCCGAATCGGTATGACGGTGAATACCATGGTGGATACGCTGAACTCATTCGCTTCCGAGGTTACTCGAGTTGCTAAAGAAGTAGGTACAGAAGGTAAGCTGGGTGGACAGGCCGACGTTAAAGGTGTGAGTGGTACGTGGAAAGATCT
>JBEIQF010000385.1:0-3075 GCA_040376635.1 Halobacteriovoraceae bacterium | reverse complement strand
AGAATGAATTTTCTGGAGCCAAGACCAAAAGGAAGACGTGGCTCAAGCAGACGATTAAGCATGTTCTTCCTTCATAGCATATTTCAGTTTAATTTTACTTGTTTCGTAATTATAGAGTGACTCAAGAGACTTAGGAAATTTGGTCATTGATGAGAGAATTCCTCCCAAAGTAATTTCTGCTGAGACAAATTGCCCGATAGAAAGTTGATTCAGCTCAATGAGATAAATGCCCAGACCGATAAAAACCAGCTGAGAAATCACGACAAGCATGCCAACAGTTATCTTATTTTTCTTGATAAATTTGAAATGCCTGTCTCTTAAGAGCAGATATTTTTCAACATCAGATTCATTTAATTCCTTTCCTGTAGATGTCTGATCATACATCCAGTACTTATGTCCTGATTCCTCGAGGGAAGCTTCAATAGCTGGATGCCAGGTTGATAAAATGAGCCATATCCCGATTGCTATCAGGACAATAAGAACAAGAAACACAGGATGGAAACTTACAATCAGTAACAGACCGAAGATAACAAGAAGAACCATCTCAATGACTTGAGAAAAACTTGAACTGAAGCTTTTCATAAGTGCGAAGATTTCAAAAAAGTAAGGTGCTTGCTTATTCACATTCGCCTTTCGCCAATCATTCACTTCATTATAAAAAATTTCTCTCTGAAGATATTCACTCAGAATCACCTGACAGTAACGAAAGAGCTGGGCCATCAGGAGCGCAGACATGAGGATGAGGAGGAATGTCAGCGTATTGGAGAAAATTCCAGACAGCGCGAGAGTATTCACAAGATATTGTGTCGTCAATGGGATGATGAGAGATGACAGACCATACAGAACTGCGAAGAAAATAAACTTCTTAAGAAGTCTCAGATTTTTCCAGCTACGATAGACCTCTGATTTTTTCAATGATCCCCCCATGTAGGTCACCTAAAGTCGTTATAGATATGATGCATCTCTTTTATTAAATGTTCAGCATCATTCTTAGGACCTCCAGCGTTAATGAGCTCGATTAACAGATTTGAAATCCTCTCGCTCCGTTTCTCATAAAAAGACTTAATTGTTTTTTTAAGCTCAATCTTACCTTCAGGTTCATCCGCATGTTTCAGGACCACTTGGATAAGTTTTGACTCAAGCTTTAATTCTTCCGCGTGGGTCTTAAGAAATCGATCCATGATGGATCTCAGATCTGCTTTTTTTGCCTCATCTATCTCCGGATGGTGCGAAAGGATCTCGTCCAAGTCCTGTCTTACATCCTCCAGGCTTTTGGGCTCTTGCTCACTGGTTTTTTGAGAGACCCATTGTGAATGAGGCTTAGAGGCACATGACATCAGAACTAATGAGAGGGCCAGAATTAACGAGGGACGAATAAAGTGCATAAAATATCCTTTGATCTTATTGATTCGGTTGATACATTGAACCATAAATCTAGATATTAAAAAAATCGATAAATATGCAGTTTTATATCGCTTTTATTGATATGTGCTATTTCATTACATAAATCAAAAACACGACTGAAACGAATATCCAAAGAAGAATCCCAAAAAGAACGGGACGGAGTGAAACAGATTTCATTGTCTGAAAATCGAAAGTTAATCCCAGTAAGAAGAGTGTAATGGTGAAGCCTGCCTTAGCAAGTTGACCGAACGATGAGGCATATTGATGAAGAACCGGGACTTGGGTAAAGAGTAACGAAGCGAGAATAAATCCTGCGATAAACCAAGGGACTTTCACTTTTCCGGCCTTACCCGATTTCCAGATACTAAAGGCCAGAGTCACCGGAATAATCCACAAGGCACGAGTGAGTTTAATTGTGGTGGCGGTATTCAAGGCCTCAGTCCCATACGCAGCAGCTGCTGCAGTCACAGAACTTGTATCGTGAATGGCGAGGGCGGCCCAAGTTCCGAAAGCATGTTGAGAAAGATCCAGCCAGTGACCCAAGGCCGGGAAAGTGTAGATGGCGACAATATTGAGTCCAAAAACCAGGGCGAGTGAAATACTTAAAGCGGCCGATGAAGCCGCGAGAACCGGTGCCAGGGCGGCAATAGCACTACCACCGCAGATAGCTGTTCCCATCGTGATCAGAAGGGACAGGGTTTCATCAAGCTTAAAGAGTTTTGCGAGAATTATCCCAACACCGAAGATTGCGATGATGCTGAAAAGGGTAAGGAGAAAGCTTTCTTTTCCGGTCTCGAGTACGCGGTTGAAATCAAGGCCGATACCCTGAATCACAATGCTGACCTGAAGGGTATACGTCATCCATTTCTTCGCGTGGTCTTGAACAGACTTTTTGGTCTTGAGCAGGGGAGAAATCAAAATTCCTAAGAGAAAGGCAATTTGTGGTGTCATAAGTTTAAGGCCAGTGACTTAAAAATTTGGTGAGATCCTGCGCCTTCACCTGCTGGGCCGGACCAAATCTTTGGTTATCCGCGTGAGTTCCGGGAATGCTTGCGATTAATTCTTTTTTCGACTTTGAATAGATATAAGTACCGGTGAGAAAGTGAGTGAAGAGCCATGTATCACTATCGAGCTCCTGAATACTTCCACAGATCCACGAATAGAAAATGGTTTTCGGGTTAGCAGAAAACTCCTGCACAATCTTATGAGTCTCAGGATGAATCTCCTGAACAGCAGAGTGGTGATTCGTTAAATCATATCCTACGAGGAAGTAGGGTTTCTTGAGTCCCGCTTCAACGAGGTTGTTGAAGAGAAGAAAGTTTCCGTTCGCCTTAACCTGAACATCATGAATCCGGTGAAACGAAGAACCTTTGAGAACAGTGTGATAAAGAAGCTCTTTCATATCTGGTGAGAGAATGAATATGCCTGACTCTTGAGTATTCAGGATGATATTTCCCTCTTTAAGCCATTTCGGGAGATTCTTGTTTGTGAGAGTAGGGACATCATAAAAACTGTTGAAGTGAGAGAATTCTTTGGAAGCAATTACGCCATTCAAGGTTAGAGGCTGCATTCTCCAGTTCAAAGCTTTCATGCCCGCCATACGGTAGAGTTCAGAAGCTTTCTGAGTGGAAAGTACTTTGCCGTTCAGATCGAAAATAATAAAAGAATCTT
>JBEIQF010000501.1:0-1707 GCA_040376635.1 Halobacteriovoraceae bacterium | reverse complement strand
GCCCTTGGCCTTGAGAAGTATCCAAAAATTTTTAACAAGATCTGGACTTCATCCGGTTCTAACCCAGTCGTTCGTGAGCTCATTCGTCTTTCAGGATTCAATCGTCACAAAGTTTCATCTGAATTCGTGGAAATTTACCTGAATCGAGTGGGACAACTTGGTCCGGATCTTTTCTTCCAGCTCTTCAATGAAATGACGAGACAGAATATTACGGGAAGCCTTGAAAGAATGACGATGCCATCACTTGTGATTGGCGGACATAAAGACGGAGTGATTCCAAATCACATTCAGCGCTCCCTCGCTAACCTACTTCCTAAATCTGAATCTTATTATTTAAAAGATGGCTCACACGTTCCCCAGGCAGATTATCCTGCAATGGTAAATGAACGAATTGAGTTGTTCATTTCACAACACTAATCAACTTTTAGGTTATTGATCTCGATGATTGGCCTGAAGATTCGTTTCATCGCAGATTTCAACTGAGATTTTTTGTACTCAACGTGTGAAGCTTCGCCTTGAGTGTTTTTCAAGTGAGATTCATAGTCAGTCAGCTGAACTTCAAACGGATAGAAGAAACGAATATCACGTGAGATAGGTGAAGTATCAAGGTGCAGAAGCGCCTGTGAAACCGGATTCTCACGATCTTTTAGTGCCTGCTTACGGACTTCATTGAATGAGGCCATAAATGGGTTACGATATTTAATCAATTGTCGGCCGGTAAAATGAATCGCGCGATATTCTTCAAGAGTATGGCGGTTATCATGATGAGCTCTTGATGGAGTGCAATCTTCAATCAGCGAGTTTAAACGCTGATAGAAAGTATCTTCCACCATCTGGCTTCTGATGGATTCTTTATAAAGAGAGAAAATCTTCATGCGAAGTTTCGGCAGATCAACAAGAGTGTTCTGCGAACGGCTTGGCTTGATATTGTTAATCATGATGATGTGATTACGGTGCATGAAACGAATCACACGAAGTGCATCGAGTTTATTGTACGTGATGATTCTCACGCCAATTCTGTCGAAGAGTTCTTCCGCAACGTTCTCTTGCTTATGAAGAAGCTTGATCACGATTGAATCACGAGTCTTTTTCGCTTTCGTCTGAAAGTCGTACAAAGGAATTGTTGTGCCACTCTCGTTTTTCAGGAAAAGTCTGTTCTCCTGATCACGGTGAATGAACTTATAAAAACGATCGAAGATCTGCTGCTGGATCGTTGAGAAGTAACGATATCGGAGATCTTTATCTGTGTGCAGGATTGTATGCATCACTTTCAGAACAACTCCGGCCCAAAGCTGCTCATCTGGTTTTAACTTCGCAGTTGAGTGACCCGTGGCCGCAAGAAACAGTTCTGAAATATTTGTAATTGTATAAAGGTAATTCGGGACACGCATATCCAGTCCCTCAGGGTTACCTTCTTTTAAGAAGTAACGCTTAATGAACTGCATAGCTTCCTGGAAAATCCCGAAAAGCTCAGCACTCTCAACCGGATCTGAAATATCAAATCCGTATCCGTGAAGGAAATTTGCGACCTGGTTTTTATCGTAGAGTTCTGTGAGGTAGTTGGTCGCATCAAGTGACGACTTACCACTGCAGACAACATCAAATGTTTCCCAGTTAAAAGCATAGTCAGCGAGGTAGCTTGGACGTACGGCCATATTTTGCCAATCTCACAATTCACGTTTAGAGTAATGATGAGGCAAACTAGCG
>JBEIQF010000401.1:0-2959 GCA_040376635.1 Halobacteriovoraceae bacterium | reverse complement strand
GAGTGGAGCAGTCGACATCAGTGAGAAGAGTTTGAATTCGGTTTTATTATCACGTTGGAAGAGAGCATTGAAATAAGATCCCGTTCTCATGAGTCCCGGGATAATGGTCGTTACATAGATATTATCTTTTCTGAGTTCTGCAGAGATTCCTTCAGAGAAACCGATCGCTGCAAATTTAGCAGCTGAATACGGCAGGAGGTGAGGGATACTCACTTTGCCGCCGACTGAAGTAATGTTAACGATCTGACCTTCTTTACGTTCTTTCATATGCGGAAAAACAGACATCGTTGTATTGACGATTCCCCAGTACATGACATCCATCGCGGATTCAAACTCCTGCATGGAGAATGATTCCATCGCACCCACCATGATGATACCGGCATCGTTAATCACAATATCGATTCCACCAAAATGCTTGATGACTTTTTTGACAAATGTATCGACGGCGTCTTTATCAGAAACATCACAGACTGAGATGAGAGCGTTTCCGCCGGCCTTGATGATTTCTTCCCTGGCATCTATCAGTTCCTGCATGTCTCGGGCGCAAAGGGCAAGGCGGCAGTTTTCTTTCACGAGCTCTTTAGCGATCACAAACCCGAGACCTTTTGAGCCCCCGGTGATCATGACGACCTTATTGTTGAGGTTCTTCATCTTTCACCTCAGAAGGTTTTCTGTCTTTCTTTTGTCTAATCTCGACTTCTTCCAACGTAGGAGGAAGTTCCTCTTCTTGTTTTTCGATCTCAAGTTCACTCACTGGAAGCATGAGATCGGCTTCTTTTTCCTGGGCCATGAGATTGAATGAGATAAAGAATAGGAATAGAGTCAGGTATCGCATAATTACCCTCACATTTTCATGAATACTGTCATGGTTGGAGAGAGTTGAAATGACCACTTTCAAAATTTTAAAAAAAAATTAAAATCATACTATTCATCAACTGTTTGGAGCCCGTATGCAGCCACGCATTCACGTATGTGCGTTCATTTTTCAAAATAAATCTGACAAATGTCTTCAGAGTATTCCTGCTCTGGATTATCCAAAAGAACTGATCAATGTGACGGTCTTCAGTGATCGTGAGATCAGTCATGCATACACTCACCAGATGATGAGCGAGAAAGAAGCTTATCAATATATCCGTTACAACATCGATTCTGATTATCTCTTCTTCATTAATGCTGACTACATCATTCAGAGTTCTGCCATCCTGAAGGATCTTCTTAAAGCGAACAAAGATATTTGTTCAGGACTTATGGTTCAGGATAAAACGATCTTCTCAAACTTCTGGGGCGCAGTTTCTGAATCAGGCTGGTACAAACGTTCAGACAATTATGTCTCTCTTGTCGAAAGAAAAGAAAAAGGCGTATTTGAAGTTCCTTACATCACAGGGAACATTCTTTATAAGGCAGAAGCCTTCAAACGCAACGAAGACATCACGAGAGAACACAAAGACTGGGATCTCGACATGAACATCTGTTTTAACCTCCGCACGAACGGAGAGAAGATGTATCTTGTGAACTTCGAGAATTATGGTTACATCGAGGAATCAAACATTCAGCCGAAAGAGAATCTTCTTGGAGAGTGGGATGGTGGAAAATATCTTCATCCGGATTTCTCTGCTTTCCTTGAATCATTCAAGAAAGATCGTAACAACGTCGACACAAAAATCTTTAAGTCCTTAGGCCCTGATATCTGGCAATTCCCGATCTTTAAGGAAGAATTCTGTGATTACCTCATTGCTCTCGCTGAAAAGAAAAACGAGTGGTCAAAAGGTGTATACTCAAAGAAAAATGAAATCGATCCCCGTCTTGGTACGGTTGAGAATTATCCCACTCAAGATGTGCACATGAAACAGCTTGGTCTCCACGACTGGTGGTTAAATACTGTTGTGGGAGATTACTTCAAGTCGGTTCTCTCTCATCTTTATAACTACCGCACAAAAGGCTACAACATCGCTTTCCTCGTGAAATACACTCCGGATGGCCAATCTAAGCTTGATCCACATCACGATGCTTCTGCTTATACAACGAACATTGCTCTGAACCACTACGAGAAAGACTACACTGGTGGCGGCTGTAATTTTGTTCACAAGAAAGTTGAATGTGTAGGGAATCTGAAAGGGCATCTCATCATGCATCCGGGAAGAATCACGCATTACCATGAAGCTTATCCGGTGAAGACGGGCACAAGATACATACTGGTTTCGTTTAACGACTAAAAAAGATCAGAGAGAATTAAGAGTTCTCGTAAGTGCAGCGGCCTGAGATAGATCGTTCTTTACAGTAACAATATATTTCACAGCTTTTGCCTGAGAGAGGCGACCCTTCTTCATCTTTTCGCAGGCCAATGCCTCAATAGAATCAGTGATATTGTAGATGGAAACGTGCTGAGGCCAGAGATTCACTTCATCGTTTGATCCACCCATGCAAAGCGGGATGTAGTGATCAATTTTATAGTCAGCGCGGTTTGAAGAACTCATCGGGTAGCCAAGTCTTCTGTAAGCAGCAAAGATCTCAGCTTTAGTTTCAGTCGCAACGTCACGTCCGCAGTAAGCAATTTGTTCAGCGTAACGATATTCAACCGGAAGGTCACAAAGCTTTCCGGGAGTGAGTCTGTTATCAGGTCTTAATGGATAGTTTGAACCAGCGAAAACCTGGAGAGACAGGGTAGTCAGAGCTATGAGAAGTAGAGCTTTAGAAAGACCCATTGAACACTCCAAAAGTTGTATTTGGAGGGTTTTAGGGTCTTTCTGAACTTTCGTAAACGAATCTTAAGAATTCGTGAATTATTTACCTTATTTGAGGTATTCCTTAGCAGGTAACTTTTTCATAAAATCTTTCAAAATGATGTCCATGAGGGTTTAACCGCCCTCATGAAAAAACTAATTTTGACGACCGCCTTGCTGGCAACAGCAAATGTTTACTCACACGTATGTCACATCTCTTTGTATGATCCCTACAATAG
>JBEIQF010000227.1:0-5788 GCA_040376635.1 Halobacteriovoraceae bacterium | reverse complement strand
CCAGATCATCATCACTGCGATACCTGCAAGGAGGAGACTGGTTGTAAATGCCCGGCTATTCATTGTTCATCCTAAACTTTGAATGGAGTTTCGATGACTTAATGATAACAGATTTTTACGTGCAATGAGAAAAATGACCGAATTTACCTACTGAGAAATTAGGCAACTACTTCTATCAGTCACTTCTTCGAAGCGCAGACCTGGGAAGTCCGGAGCGAGAGAAACACCGTTGTTACCCTGGAAGAAATAAGTTCCGCCGCAAACTCCGTATACCGTACCCACTCTCACCCAAAGTGTCTGAGGTTGAGAATAAGTATCCTGGCATCCGTCGGCCGGTGCTTCTTTAAATGGAATGCTGATTTTATAACAAGGCATGACCGGGGTATCACCGTTCTGGAAGTAGTCTTTCCATCCGATGTAGAACATCCCGAATTTTTTCCACGTATTCCAATCACCAGACTTGGGCCCGGGAATAGTTGAGTTGTTTTGAACTCTATAATAGAAATATGCACGTGTGACTTTCTGTTGATTGATCGAACCATTGATTGAACTCGCGAGTCCTCCGATCACCGAATAAAGCGTGATCATCAGTGGAAGGAAAACAATTAATTCAATCAGGGCCTGGCCCTTATCATTCCTGAGTAGTTTCATCTAGCAACCATCATCGTATAATGTAATGTCATAGCTATCATCGCAACTTTCAGATTGGGTGATACCGTAACAAGTTCTGGTCGCACATTCAGCGCGGGTAATTTCTTTTCCAAGAAAAGACTCAGAAGTCATTTCAAGTTTTTTTGAACCAGCGACCTTTCCGAGAATATCAATGTTTAATTCAAAAGTTGTAACTCCCCCAACAGTCAGATACGTCGATGGATCAGAGTTTCCAGCAGGGTTAATCTTGAAACTTTCATTTGGTACATTGAAGATACTGAGATTGTAGATGTTGAACGCTTCTCTCGCTTTATCCTCAGCACCTGAAAGTGCAGGACTAGAGTTACCTACGGTTCCTGTGAAATTATCCTGCGTGAGATACACTCTACTTGCCATGAATGTTGCGTAGTGAACGAGATATCCCGTTGCGAAGTTCATCGCCGTATTGAAGATAACAAGAATCAAACTTACGCCAAAAGCGAAAGTGAGAATGAATTCAACGGTAGATTGACCGCGCTCATTATTTTTAGTTTTGGCCATAAGCACTCTTTGGACCGAAAAATCTGGTACCACTGTTCTGATCATCATAATAACTTGGATGAGTTGCTCCGTCGCGATTTGTTCGAGGAACATCTGCAGGTCTTAAGCGTCCCGGACCACTCGATGAAAATGCATGACGATAAGCAAACTCATTCTGAGTTTTAATCTGGTTACCAAGTAAACCCTGTTCACCGAATAATCTCTTGAATGCTGCTGATTTATAAAAAGTCAGAACGAGAGAAATCGCAACGCTGAAAAGCAGAATATATTCTACTACTGTCTGTCCTCGCTGATTTCTTAGTTCCATATATTAATCCCCAGCATGATCCATGCGAGAAAAATAACGGGAGCGTAACTGAATCTTGATTTCAATGTAGTTTTGATTCCTTCCCAATACTGGCTCATAAAATAAGCTTTTAATTGAGGGCCATGTTTTACAAAACGAATCAAAAGAAGGACTACTCCAACTACAATTGTACTGATAACCAACTTCGAAAAGAAAAATAGATGATATTCCAGAGGCACAATTAAGAATAGCGATGCAAGGAACTTGGAATCACCTGCACCCATGATGTTCAGAAGATAAAGTAAGAAGCCAACAACGATGAATCCTACCGGGAAAAGAAGAACTTCCCAGCTTAATGGGTAAAGCACTCTCACTGAAAGATGAAGAATCACAGAGGCAACAGCGTTTACTGCAATCCACTTGTTTGAGATTTTCTCAGTCTTATAATCGATCCAGGCGACGATCATGAGCTCGATGAGAATAAGAGTGAAGATTGTGATGAGGATCAAGGCCCACCACCCGTATAGGAGTTCTGGTAGCCATCAAACCAGCATTCTTTCTTGCAGACGCCGACAGTAAGATGAGTGGAAAGCACGTGACTTACTCCACCCATGGATGTCTTAAAAAATTCTGTGTATTTATTGATGATGTTGAAACCGAGGAGAACGGCGAAGGCGAGAATAAAAATATATTCTACGGTCGCTTGACCGCGCTCATGAGGTTTCATGAGCTAAATGCTACCATGATCCGAATGGTAGGCAAGGTTTTAAAAACCTTACCTACTATTGGAAAAGATCGCTTTCGATTTTCTCTGTGGTCTTACCCATAACTTTACCAAGGATACCGTTATCACCAAGGAGTTTCTCCTCGATCTGGCCCTTGAACTTAATTACGATGGCAGCAGCCACAGCTACGAGAAGAATGTACTCTGTAGATGTTTGTCCGCTTTCGTCTTTAAGATAAGCTTTCAGCTTGTTCTTCATACTTCCCCCTTAAAGGATTACTTGAGTCTTATCGACATTGGATCGAAAAAACTTTAGCTCCCTTTGGCCTCTTTTTTTAATTATAACACATTTAGTCAATTTTAATGTGCTTTTTCGATTTACTTTTATAACCTTACGAAATAATTAGTTTATATTTCTTAGACTTAAGTTAACTTTGATAACTTTGCCTCTGACAGTACCTCAAAAAATGGGTTATGATTGTATCTGGGTTCGGGGTGAATCATTAAAGTTTCGCCCCTACGATTTTTTTTTCGGGAGCGGTCCCTGATCACGGTGTGCAAGCTTGCCTGTCTTAGTATTAAGTCAGAATGTGAGAAGCCTAAAGTGATTACTAATTGCGCCCACCTAGTTTTCTAGGGGCGCGAAACCGTATTAAGTATTCCCCCGAACCCTTCTTATCCTACCACTCCACTCAAGTTTATTTAGTCTTATTCCGAACAATGATTCATGCGGTTTATACTCGCGTTTCTTATTTTGCTCTCTTCATTCTCTGCTTCGGCTGCTCCAGCAGTAGCCACTGTCGTTGATTACCTTCGTGAAACTCCTGCTTCCGTTTCTGGCGAGATCAGCATGGATAAATCCATGTCTCTTTACGAGGGGAAATGGAAAATTCTGAATGTTGGAATGAGAGTGAATGCGAAGAAAGGAATTGGTTACTCATTCAGTGAGCAGCATCTTTCCATTAATACAGATGGCGGCCTTTCACTCACGATTTCCGGAGTTCCGGTAAAAGTGAAGAGTATCTACTATCATGAGAAGACAGGAAAATTTGAAGTTCGTACTGATACTCCATTGGGTATCGGTGAGAAGACTATCAATGCTCAAGTCGAAGCGAAATTAAATGAAATGTACAAACCGAAGATCGTAGCAGCATTCAATGAATTGAAATCTATTCGTGCGAAACGAAATCTGAATGATGTAAGCCAGGTGACTGCCTCAATCACAAAAATTTTTACGGAAGGTAAACCGGCCACTGAGATTCCGGTGATCCGAGGATCTATGAATCTTGATTTCACTCCTTCAAATGATGCCAATCTCAGGCTAGATGAATGGACTGCAAAAATTAAAGAACGAGATAGTATTTCGGCCGGTGTTGAATTTATCCGTAGGGGCAGCCAGGTCACTGTAACTTCAGCAACTTTTCGCTCTCAAAAAGGTATCCGAATTCACGGAAAAACAAAATATCCGGAAATTGCCTCTCTGAATTTCTACGGCTTTGATGCCAATAGCGCCGGGATTAAATTTCACTATGACATCGGTGCAGAAGAAGTCATTACTGGTTTCCGCCTTCTGATGAATGTTGTTGGTGCCTACAATGGTCATCCAGAAAATGTTTACAAAGAATGTGATCCCGTGAAACTGGAATCAATCCGAAAATCAATCGACGGAAGTCTCAGAGTTGAGATTGCGAGAATGATCCGTACTCACCGACAAACTCTCCTGAATGGCGGAATCAGCGCCCAACTTCTCGCAGCTCTCGATTAGTGCCCCTACCTTCACATTTGTCTTGACGGGAGCGGCCTAAATCCAAACAATAAAAGTATGGATACAATCAACGTCAATGATTATCAGAATGTTTCATGGATCGAAACCCTGGCACTTGAAGAAGTGAACATGGAAGAATCGGGTATCATCCGTTTCAATGATCACCTAAATACACAGGCCTTACTCGAAGAATCTTCATTGAATTTCGTGAATAAGCTTAAAGACCGCTTTGAGTTTTATGTATCTCTATTCAATCAATACAGAACTAACCGTGATACTTCACGTTCGATCAAAGTATTCCGTATCTCGAATACTGTGAACGATTTCATTCTTTTCCGTAATTCTTTGAAACTCATCGTTGCACGTCGTGCTCCTGATGTTGTGAGCATTGGTTTCCTTTCAAACAATGGCGGTCTTTTCTCAGCTCGTCTGGCGAATGAAAATCAGTCAGTCCACGCGATTCATGAGATTAAAGCTCACGTTGGTCCATTCAACACAATCACTTGGAGATTCCAGGGTGAACCAGTTGAAGTTGAACCTCTCGTGAAGTATTACCTCACTGAGTTCGTTAAAAATTCATCAAGATAATTTTAGAAGCTATTGAAGCGCTTGTATGTGAGTTGAAGAGATTCTTCGATTCTTGGCATTTTCGCGTTTAAGAACTCTTCAATGTTTGAAGTATCAAGTCGGTAGTAATAAGACTGATTTTCATCTTTGTTTTTATCTGAAGGAAATTTTCCTGTAACCCTTTGAACAAGTGCTTCATCTTTCTTAAATGTTTTTGCATACAAAAGTGCAAACTCATAACGGGTCATGAAATCTTTGCTAGAAACATGCAAAAGACGGTTGGTGATGTTATTGGCAAGTGTTGCCTTGAGAATGCGAACCATGATCTGAACATCAAGGAAGCCCGTTTTGACTGAATCATCGGCCAGAATAGGTTCACCTTTAGCAAACGATGACTGCAGATTTTCAAACCATGTGATGTGATTAGGATTGAAGCTTCTGCCGTACAGAGGACAGCAACGAAGAATCAAATAATTCAGGCATGATCTCTGAATATAGAATTCAGTGCTCGATAAAGTGTTTCCATAAACCGTATTCGGAAAAGGTGTTTCACCTTCACGGTAAACAGTGTCGTCTCCACTCAAAACATATCCAGACGAGAGATAAATGAATTTTGAACCGTATCTTTCTGAGGAAGCACAACAGTTGACTGCTCCAACAGAATTCAATGCATCCGCGACCTTAGGTGAGAGCTGACACTCCTTCAGAGAGCTGAGCCCTACTGCGTAGATGGTCAAATCCGGACGAAAACGGGCGGTGATATTTGAAACGTAATCTTTCTTCAAAACATCGCATGGAATACATGTCACACCAGGAATAGAAACTGGTGTTTTGTGATAGGTGCCGATAATTCGGAATTCATCCTTGAGCATCTCGAGGAGATTAGATCCCACGAACGATGATACGCCAAAGATAAGAATGGTTTTCTTCATGTAAGAGTGATTTTAGCAGAGAATAAAAAAAAAGAAACCTTCCCTCATTCGAGGGAAGGTATAGTGAGTGTGTGGTTAAGCAAGAAGCTTTAAGGCAAAGTTCGGCGATTGGTTCGCCTGAGCTAGTACTGAAACACCTGCCTGAGAAAGAATGTTATTCTTCGCCATATCGGCAGTTTCAGCAGCTACGTCTACATCACGGATCCTTGAGTTTGCTGCGCTAAAGTTCTCTTCTGTAATCGCGATTGTGTTACTCGCTGATTGCAGACGGTTCTGTAGTGCACCCAGATTAGCTCTGGTTCCGTTGATGCGTGTGAGAGCAT
>JBEIQF010000348.1:0-3453 GCA_040376635.1 Halobacteriovoraceae bacterium | reverse complement strand
GGCAAAGAATTTAAGCCGGAACTTAACCGGGACCGTATGTCCGATCAGGCGATTCCATGGTGGGTTCAAGGAAAGAAGACTTGCCCAGTATAAACCGAGGACCGAAATAATAAGTGGGGCTGAGTTGATCCTGAATATGCCCGCACCGATCAACGGGATCATCGCGAGGGCCTGTAAACTGAGGAAAAGGATTAATCTTTTCTTTAAGGAGTATTGAGTAAAAAAGCTCCGGATGGAGAGAAGCTGAAAGAGAACCCCGATGAATTGTGGAACGATTGTCCCCAAACCGGCCTGGACGTCTGAGATTCCGACCGCAATCATGAAAGCAGCGAAGTAACTTTCCCCCATCCCGATGTTCAGACTCGTGTAAGTGGCATCTCTGAAAGAAGCCTTTACATGCTGTTTAGTGGAGACTGCGCTTTTGCTCATCGATCGCCTGTGTTATCCTATACTCAACCCAAGAATATCGGAAAAACACTTCTACATGAAACAGATAAATCAAATTTTTTTTAAAGGCCTCATCGTTGTTCTCCCGATCACGCTGACGTTTTATCTCCTCATTTGGGCCAGCTATAAAATTGAATCATTGTTCGGCTCCGGTCTCGAGTACCTGATCGGTCAGTGGCTCTACATTCCGGGACTCGGAATCATTGTTACTCTGATTTTCATTTTTCTCGTTGGACTTCTTGTCTCCAACTATCTGGGTGGGAAGATTTTCTCGTGGATCACAGACACTCTTGAGCGAGTGCCACTTATCAAGGCCATTTATAATCCGTTGAAAGACCTGATGGCCCTTATTCCAGGCAGAAGTTCAGAAAAAGATAAACCTCAGCGTGTGGTTTTAGTTCCACTTGAGGCGATGGGCGTGAATGCTCTTGGACTTGTGACAAGAGAGGAGCTCGATGAACTACCAGGATCTGGTCTTATCTCTGTTTATATTCCTTTGAGCTACATGCTTGGCGGGATTACGGTCTTAATTGAAAAAGAAAAAGTCCGTAAAGTAGATATTCCGGTAGATCAGGCCTTGAAACTTTCAGTTACGGCCTGGATCAAGGCCAAAGACAAGGAATGAGCTGTCCTCTTTGTTTATCCCGTGATGAAGAACTTTTTTCTCAGGATAAACAGAGAAAATATCAGTTGTGCCGTTCCTGCGGTTTAGTTTTTGTACCAAGAACTGAACTTGTTTCCCTTTCCGCTGAAAAAGATCGCTACGAATCCCACGAAAATTCTGAGACTGATGATGGATACAGGAAATATCTCAGTACAATTGCGGATGCTATCCGAAAAGAGATTGGCCCATCTGATCACGGACTCGACTTTGGAAGTGGGAAGACAAAACTTCTCGCAGAACTTCTCACGCCAAACTTAGTTGAATCCTATGATGTCTATTTTCATCCCAATGAATCTCTTCTTCAGAAAAAATATGATTTCATCATTATGTCCGAAGTGATTGAACATCTTCGTAATCCCCGGGAAACGATGGAATCTCTACGTAAAATCGCCAGCAAATTTTTTATCAAGACGAAGTGGTATCCTGAAAAAGAGAAGTTTTCGGAATGGTTTTATAAACGAGACATCACTCACGTGCAGTTTTTCAATGAAACGTCATTCAATGCTCTAGGATTTAAAAGCTGGAAAAAAATTGGCGGAGATCTTTATCTTTTTACGGAATGATCGACGTGAAATAGTTGCAGAGATCAGTCACGGTCTCTTTTCTCAAAGAAATCTCGCGATACTTGATTCCTGACATATCAAAAATACGTTTTGCGATCTGATTTTCAACAGTGTCCTGGTATTTATCAGAGAGAAAAACCACTTCTTTGACTTTTACAGTCGCAATCATTTTTGCGCATTCATGACACGGGAAAAGTGTCACATAACAGCGAGAGTGTGCCAGATCGGCCTTCGCATGAAGAATGGCATTGGCCTCTGAATGAACAACGTAAGCGTATTTTTGCTGATCGAGTGGAACTGCGCGGTTATTTCCCCATGGAATTTTCGATTCATCGATTCCGGCGATCTGCCCGTTATATCCCATAGATAACTGATGGTTATTATCGTCTACAAAGACACATCCGACTTTTGTATTCGGGTCTTTGCTTTTAAAAGACGCCATCATGGCCTGGAACATGAAATATTCGTCCCAATTCAGGTGAGAACTCACCGGGAGAAAATTCACATTTTGATTCATATGACGCGACCTTATACTTCAGAAATAGATAAACTTTTTAGTTACTTCGCAGTATCTTTTAAGGGTCCAAAACTGTCAACGAGGCCAATATGAAATACGAAATTCCACGCGAAGCTTTTAAACAACGTCTAGAAGATAGACTGAACTTTGTTTTCATCGATCTTCTTCCAGCGGACAGAACTCCGGTGCAATTTAAAGATGTTGTTCACATGAATTACAGCTCATCATTTAAGAATGAGTTTTCATCTCAGTACCCGAACAAAAATCAAAACGTAGTTGTTTACAGCCTTCAAAAAGGTGATGAAGCTCCTTCAAGAGCGGCAGATGATCTGGCAGCAGCTGGATATAATTTCGTTTATTTTTATAACGGAACGCCTGACGACGTCGTTCTCGATAAAGGTCTGAACTAATCTAAGAAAAAAAAAGCCCTCGAAAGAGGGCTTTTTTGTTTCTGATGCCAGCATGTCGTGCTGGCAATTATCTTTTTTTAGAAATTACCAGTAACGGCAGTGAATGTTTGCCCAACCATTTACGAATGGAAGAAAAGGAGTCGTCTGCACGTAAGCAAATCTGAATCCACCTGCAGGCATGAACTGTTCAGCAAAGAAAGTTGTGAACACTTGTCCGTTAGTCACCTGACCAAAAACTTGTCCTGAACAAATAAGTGGCTGAACGAATGGGTTGAAAACCTGAGCAGCAACTTGACCCGGAAGAACTGTTACCTGAACGCGAGCTGGAAACCACTGGGCAAATGCTGAGCCAGCGAACACCATCAGAGCAGCAACAATAAAAGTTTTGAGTTTCATGGAACCCTCCAAATTTAGCTTTAACAATATGATCCGGTTTATAAAAAGGATTGGGGCATCTTGTCAAGGAAGAGTGACTGACATCCTCCTCGAATGAGGGTAGAAGACTATAAAAATTACTAACTTGAGCGAGATTTTATGCAGATACCAAGCCATTATCCAACTGAACCAAAGGCCGTTTGGGGATATTTTCACGCCATCAATCAGATTCCTCGTCCCTCAAAAAAAGAGGATAAATTCCGTGAATTCATCCTCGCTGAAGCCAAAAGTTTAAATCTTAAAACTCACACAGATGGTGTGGGAAACGTGATCGTGTATGTCCCGGCATCAGCTGGCTATGAAAATCACGATACGGTGATCATTCAGAACCACATGGATATGGTGACTGATGCTACTCCTGACAGAAATATCAATTTCTCTGAAGATCCAATTGTTACATTCCGTGATGGAGAGTGG
>JBEIQF010000364.1:0-3219 GCA_040376635.1 Halobacteriovoraceae bacterium | reverse complement strand
GGCCGCCCATAAAGAAATTTTCCGAAAAGGTGCTAAAGAGCGCGGATTTGATGAAGAAAAATCAATCGCACTTTTCGACTTGATGGAAAAATTCGCTGAATACGGATTCAACAAATCGCACGCGGTTGCTTATTCTGTTGTAGCTTACCAGACAGCATTCCTTAAACGTTATTATCCAGCACAGTTCTTTGCAGCTCTTCTCGGTACCGAGATTAACAACAAAGAAAAGATCACGGCCTATATTCAGGAAGCGAAAGAGTTCGACATTGAAATCCTTGCTCCTGACGTTAACGAATCACTCTGGCTCTTTAACGTAATCGGACAAACGATTCGTTTCGGCCTTGGTGCAGTTAAAGGTGTAGGGGAAAGTGCAGTTGAAGAGATCGTGAAAGAAAGAACGGAGAACGGACCATTCAAAGGCTTCGTTGATTTCTGTGAGCGTATTAATCTTAAAGCGGTTAACAAGCGTGTGATGGAAGCGTTGATTAAAGTTGGTGCTTTCGATTCTTGCGAAAAATACAACCGTAAGACACTTCTTGAGAACATGGAGTTCATTGTTTCTTTTGCTGAAAAGAAGCAGGAAGAAAAACTCATGGGCCAGACTTCACTCTTTGATATGGGTGAAGTTGTTCAGAGTTCTGAAGAACAACTCAATATCTCAGAAAGCGCTGAGTTTGATGAAAAACAAAAACTATCTCTTGAAGCTGAACTTCTTGGTATCTACGTTTCGGGTCACCCGCTACTTCGATTCAAGGACATTATGGGTAAGCTCACTTCCATGAATCTTGCGCAGATCCAGGAACTTCCGACTGTCGCCAAGCCTGAAGGATTTAATCCTCGCATGGGTGATGAGCACGATCCTTCGAAGAGAAGTGTTGTGATCGCAGGGATGATTACTGAATCGAAGATCATTCTAACGAAGAAAGGTGATAAGATGGCGTTTGTGACGCTTGAAGATCTCCATGGCAAGATTGAATGTCTCTTCTTCCCGAAAGTGTTCGCAGAATTCCAGCAGTTCCTTTCGATGGATGAGCCTCTTATTATGAACGGTTACGTGAATCTTTCTGAAGACGTGAAGAAATTCTTCCCGACGAAAATTTCACTTCTTAAAGATGAATCTGATGAAAGAGTGACTTCTGTGCGAGTGAGTGTTCCGGTGAATCACTTGAATGCCTATTCTATGACTCAATTAAAACAAGTACTCTTGAGCTACCGTGGTTCTATCCCTATTCACTTTATCTTTGAGACACCTGAGGGCCGCGCTCGTCTGCCTTTAGATGATAATTTCCTTGTGAGTCCATCTCCACAGATGGCAGCGAAAATAAATGAACTCCTGAATACGAATTCAGTGTCATTCATCATTGATGGAAAGGTTGAGGAAGTTCGACAGTGAAATACGTTCTAATATTCTTATTCTTGTTTGCGCCCTTAACATGGGCGCAAATTGAAACTGAAAAATCAGTCACTACATCTGCTACTACCGACAAGCCAGAAGAAGCAAAACCATTCCTTTTGCATAATGCGACTCTGGAAGCGATTAAGCAGTATTCAACAGAGTTGGGAATTGATTACAAGATCCTCAATGAAAAGCTTATTGATAAGTTCAATACCTATTATGAAGCTCATAAGGCACGTAAGCTTCAGGAGACGTTCGGTAAAAACACTGAACTGACTGAAGAACAGAGAAAGACTTTTATCGATGGTCTTGAGTCGCGGAAAGAAGTCGAGTTCGTTCAATACGCGAAACTCGCTTCACTCGTTGATACTTTTGCCTTCAAAAATATCGCTAAGGATGCTGATGGCTGGAAGGCAACAGTCGTTCTGAATCTCAATCGTCCAAAGGTTGAGCGCTTTTATAATCGCCTCACAAATCCTGATTCAAAAACGTATTCGAAAATTTTTATTCTTCCTGAGATCAACCTGATCGGCATGAGCTGGGCGGATCTGGGTGTTGATAAGAGTACAACATTCACAAATGTTTTAATGAACTCTTGGGCCAAATGGCTGACAACGAATCAACCGGCAAACGTTGAAGAGATTCTTGAATGTGAAAGTTCATGTTTACTTGAGTACGCACGCTGGCAACAGATCCCCCAAGAAGAGGGAATGCAGGTTTCCGGTGAAGCACTTAATGGCTTGTGGCTGAGAGTTTCTTTCAACCTCAGAAAAATTTCTTTCGTTCAGGATATAAACGAATGGCAATTTGAATGGGATGGAAGTGTTGTTCTGATTGACTCTAATACAAAAAAAATCATCTCAAGTTACACGCTCTTGCCTGAAACAAAAACTTGGAGAGGGCTTGAGCAGAAAACATTAAACTCAGCACTCGCGAGTATGATGTACAGGTCACCACTTGATTCACTTAATAAGATCACTAAGAAGGTGCAGGAATCACCTCGACTCAACCGACTAAGCCGCTTGGTTATACAAGGTCACAAACACTTAGGTGATGTCCTGATCCTGATGGATCTTCTCAGAAAAGAGGGATCAAAGCTCAATTTTGAAGTCCAAATAGACGTTTTCAACCAAAAAGAGACCCAGCTCCTTTGCTTTTATCAAGGTGAGGAAAAATCGTTTACCGATTTATTGTCACGGGTAAAAGAGTTAAAATCATCTCATAGCTATAGTTTAGTGAATGAATTTACAGGCATTCACCACGTTTTGAAGCTTGTAGCTGAATAAACACTTTGAGGATGAGATATGCTCTTTTTGCGACTAGGTCTTCTCCCTGTCTTTTTAATTTCGTTTCTTTCGTCTTGTGCGCCTATCACGCGCAGAAGACCTATCAATCAGGCATCAAAAGTTAATACGGTTTCTGAGTTCAGTCCGATTAAAAAGAAAGTAGCTCTCTTATCGTTTTACAATGAATCCCCGATGGGTGGTGATGATCTGGCGATTGTTGCGACAGAAGAGTTTCGTCGTGAAATGTCGAAGTCACGTGAATTCCTTTTTGATCCGGAAGCAGAATCTGTTTTTGGTAACTCAAAAGAAATTTATGCAGGCGGTGGAATCAAGCTCGCTCAGCTTGCCCGAAAAGCAAAAATGTCCGGCGTGAATATCGTTGTGTTTGGTCGAGTGAAAGAAGCTCGTATTCGCCAGAAGAGTGATGAAGTAGGATTCGTGAGAAAAGTAAAATCACTAGCTGAGACATATGTTGAAGTGAAGGTTTACGACGTTCTTGCCAACAAGGAACTTTTCTCTGAAACGGTCGATGGGAAT
>JBEIQF010000046.1:0-14090 GCA_040376635.1 Halobacteriovoraceae bacterium | reverse complement strand
CTTGATCAGTGTATTAAGTACGCTGGAGAAAGAAAGCAATTCGGAAAAAATCTTGCTCATTATCAGCTTATTCAGAAGATGATTGCTGAGATGTTTGCTGAAACTGAAGCTATGAGACGCATGCTCTATACAGTTTGTTATGAGTACGATCATGGTCAAAAATCAAACTCTCTTGCATCTGCGGTTAAACTTCAGCTTCCAAAAATGGCAACAAAAATTGCTCTTGATGCAATTCAACTTCATGGTGGATATGGATATTCCAGAGAGTTTCCACTTGAGCGCATGATGAGAGATAACAAGCTAAATGAAATTGGAGCTGGAACGAATGAAGTGATGATCATGATCATTGCGAAGAATTTGTTGTCGGAAGCGTTGAAGCACTAAGGACGAGACCGAAAAATCCGGGTGATTGTTGGAGAATGGATTTATGAACGAGTTACAGAAAGAATTAGTTTTATCACTTAGAAAGTTTTGTCAGGACGCAATTGAGCCTCACATGGAACACGACGATGCTGAAGGAAAATTCCGCATGGAGATTTTCCGCGGTCTTGGCGAGTATGGTGTAACAGGTGTGACGCTTCCTGAAGAATACGGTGGCGCTGGTCTTTCTTATCATGACTACACATACGTGCTTGAAGAAATCTCGAAGTGGTCTGTTCCTTATGCTGTGACAGTTTCTGTTTCCGGCATGGTTCAATCTATTCTCAAAGAATATGGAAACAAAACTCAGAAGGAACTTTACCTTCCAGAGCTCACGTCTGGACAAGAAATCGGTGCGTTCGCTCTTTCGGAATCTCACGCTGGATCTGATGCTGCGAATTTAAAAACGACTGCAAAAAAAGTTGATGGCGGTTACATGCTTAACGGTACAAAGATGTGGATCACATCTGGTGGTATCGCTAAAACTTATATCGTCATGGCACGCACTGGTGGTGAAGGTGCTAAGGGTGTTTCGGCCTTCATCGTTCGTGATGGCATGAAAGGTTTCTCTTTCGGTAAAGCAGAAAAGAAAATGGGATGGAAGACTTCTCCCACTCGTGAATTAGTTTTTGAAAATTGTTTTGTACCTGATGAGAATCGTCTTCTTGGTGAAGGAGAAGGATTCAAAGTTGCGATGGGTGGCCTTGACCGAGGGCGTGTAGCTATCGGCGCCATTGGTGTTGGCTGTGCTCAGCGTGCGCTCGATGAATCAATTCGCTACTCGCTTACGCGTCAACAGTTCAAGCAACCCATTTTCGATTTTCAGGGACTCCAGTTCATGTTATCTGATATGGCAACGGAAACGGAGGCTTCTCGTCTTCTTGTTCACTCTGCCGCACTCTCAATTGATTCTGGAACTGCAAACTCAAAACTGTGTTCGATGGCCAAGTTAAAAGCAACTGATACGGCCATGAAAGTCACTACTGATGCTGTACAGGTTTTGGGTGGAGTTGGTTACACATCTGAGTATCCGGTTGAGCGCTTCATGAGGGATGCGAAAGTTCTTCAGATCGTTGAGGGCACCAACCAAATTCAACGTGTGGTCATCGCCCGCCACCTTAAAAAAGAGTACGAACATCATGCTTAACTGGAACATCAGATCGACTCACAAATCAGAAATTAACCCGAAAGAATTTGATACAGCTGTAGCTGCTTATCAGAAAACCATTTCATCTGCTGAAATTGGTTTTTTCGGATTGCCTAACAGACGCGATTTGCTTGAGACGACTCAGAAGGTTTACAACAAGTTTAAGCATAAAAAATATTTCATTCATATCGGGATCGGCGGAAGCGCCCTTGGTCCTGAAATGCTTCTCTCAGCTCTTGGAAATGGTTCAGGAGTAGAATTCTCATTTATCAATAACATTGATCCTGATGATCTTTGCCGCAAGCTTGATAAAGTAAATATCAAGGAAGCTCTTGTTTATGTTGTTTCGAAATCTGGAACGACAGCTGAAACAGTTGCAGCGATGGCAATCATTCTTGCGAAGCTTGAAGAAGCTGGCATCAAAGAATCACAATTTAAAGACTACTTCGTTTTCTGTACGGATCCTGTAAAAGGTGAACTCAGAAAACTTTCAGCTGAATGGAATGTTGAGACTCTCGAAATTCCTTCAAACGTTGGCGGAAGATTCTCAGTACTAACTCCATGCGGACTTTTACCGGCCATGTTCTCAGGCATTGAAGTTGAAGACCTTCTTGAAGGCGCAGAAAATATCCAGAAACATCTTCAGGATCCGAAAGTCGGGAAAGATTTTTTTGATCTCGCATTCTGGATCAAGGATCTCCACGATAAAGGCATCCACCAGACAGTGATGATGCCCTATTCTTCATTACTAAAAGAATATTCGGCATGGTTTGTTCAGCTCTGGGGCGAAAGTCTCGGTAAAGAAGGGAAAGGCTTAACGCCAATCCCGGCCTATGGAGCAACTGACCAGCATTCTCAAATGCAACTGTTCATGGAAGGTCCGACTGATAAAGTGCTTATGCTGATTGAAGTAGAAAAGTTTCACGCCGACTTCCCACTGAAGAATTCTTTGAAGGCCGAAAGTTTCAAAAACCTATCACCTTTCAAACTATCAGAACTCATGAAAGCGGAACTTGAAGGGACCCTAACTGCTCTTCAGGAGAACCGTAAACACGTTGTTCACCTAAAAATCCCATCGTTAACTGCGGAATTTCTGGGTCAATTAATCCTATTTGGAGAATGTCTGACTGTAATGGTAGGCGAATTACTCAAAGTAGATCCTTTCAACCAGCCAGGTGTTGAGGCCGGAAAAAAATACGCTAATCAATGGTTAAAAAACCATCAGTGATTGCCGATAAGATTCTAAGCGCGTCTTGCTCAAAATGGGGCGCAGGCCTAGAATAGTAAGCACACTAAATGTTGGATTTCTGGAGAAGTCATGAGCGATGATAACAACGCCACCGTCGTTATTACTGATATTAGAAAAGCACTAGCGAGCCTCGAAGAGGAAGCAAAGCAGAAGCCTGCTTGTTTGCTTGTTGCTGGCGGTGAATTGAATGGTTCAATTTTCAATCTTCCGGTTGGTGAAACAACTGTTGGTAGAAATCCAGACTGCTCTGTCTCTCTCGACTTCCATGGTGTTTCTCGTCGTCACTTCACCATCAATGTTAATGATTCAGAAGTAATCCTCACTGATCTTGGATCAGCGAACGGCACTTACTTAAATAATGCAAAAGTAGTTGAACCAGTTGTTCTTAAAAAAGGCGATGTCATCAAGATCGGTGCGATCGCGATGAAGTTTCTTCCGAAGGGAGATCCTGAACGTCTGACGTATGACAAACTCCACGAGGAAGCGAATACGGACGGCCTCACGAAGTGTTACAACAAGACATACTTCAATAACAATCTAGAACTCGAAGTGAAGAAATGCAAAGTGACTGGTAAGCCACTCTCTCTCATCATTTTCGATCTGGATCATTTCAAGAAGCTTAACGATAACTACGGTCACGATGCTGGTGACTACGTGTTGAAAGAAAAAGCACGCCTCATTCGTGAGAACGGAATCCGTCAGGGCGATATCTTCGCTCGTTACGGTGGTGAAGAATTCTGTATTCTTCTTCCTAATACGAACCTTAAACAAGGTTTCGAAATTGCTGAACGTTTAAGAAAGCTCGTTGAGAAACACGAGTTCATTTATGATGGTAAGCGCCTACCTGTTACTGCTTCCATCGGTGTTGCTGATTATCGCCAGGGTGTGAATAACGGCACAGACCTCTTTAAGCGCGCAGACCAATCAGTATATAAATCAAAAGAAGGCGGAAGGAACCAGGTTAACTTCTTCAAGGGTTAAATGGCGATCTCTGCTCCTCCTAAAATTGATTTACTCCCCGAACATTTAATTGATCAGATTAAAGCTGGTGAAGTTATTGAGCGCCCGGGAAATCTCATTAAAGAGATTCTCGAAAACGCTGTTGATGCCGGTGCCACGAAACTAGAACTCACTTTAAAGAATAATGGTCTTGATCTCATAAGCCTGAAAGACAATGGTCACGGCATGAGATTCAATGACCTTCCCCTCGCCTTCTCACGTCATGCTACATCTAAGATTTCTCGCTTTGAAGATCTCTACAAGCTTCACTCATTCGGTTTCCGTGGTGAGGCCCTTGCAAGTATTGCAGCTATCTCCAAGCTTCAATGTATTTCTAAAACAGCAGATGCATCTGCTGCTTCAGAGTTAAGGATTGAAGGCGGTATGACAGTGTTCCATGGTGAGAGACAGACAACTGCCATCACTCAAGGAACGGAACTTGTTATTCAGGATCTCTTTTTCAATACTCCGGCACGACTGAAGTTCATTCAGTCACAGACGGCAGAGAAAACGTTTATCCGTAAAATCATTTTTGCCTTTGTCTTATCGAGTCCACATATTGAATTCCAGATTAAGATTGATGATGGTGATAAGGATATTTTCCCGGCGCGATCAAGCCAGATTGAACGCCTGAAAGATCTCTTCCCGAAAGCACAAGACTCCATTCTTTATTCGCAAAGATTCTACGAGAACAATGAACTGGATCTCTATCTGATTCCTGGTTCATTTAAAGCTCCTTTGAAGCTTCAGAATATTTATATCAATGACAGATATATCCTCGATAAACAGCTTCATCGAGTAATGAGTAATGGTCTTGAGGCCACATTTGGTGGAGATGATTTCCACTATGTCGCCTACTTCCATCTTCCGCCTGACTCGATTGATGTGAACGTTCACCCCAATAAAACCATCATCAAAGTGATGGAGATGTCGAAGATGATCAGTCTTCTGACTTCTACGATTAAAGAATTGGGAAGTAAAAGACCTCAAATGAACATTCCGGACTCTCCGGCTGTTCCTCAGATGGCCGCCCCCTCGTTCTTTGATAATCTTGGTGGAGCAGCTCCGACTCTCCAGCAGGAACGTCATGAGTATAATATGGAGGGATTGTTCTCTCCTCACAATCTCCCGCAGAATTCAGGCGGTGACTTTGTCTGGATCGGGAATTACTTCCTGAAGAAGAATGAGAACCTGTGGCTTGCTGTTTCTTCATTGAAGCTTTTAGAGTTCTTCACGAGAACAAAACTGAAAACTCTCACCACTTCAATTCCACTTTTAGTGAGTGAACCTTTTCCAGCTAAAAATATTCAACGTGAAAATATCCAGCTTCTGATTGATGGTGGTGCTGAACTTGAATATCTGGGCGCTGATACACTTGTTCTGAGAAGCATACCAGACTGGATGAATGGCTTCCCTCTCAAAGACGTTGTCTTTCATCTTCTCCAAAACAAGAGTTTTGCAGATATCGAAATCAACCCCTCTGATTGGTCTCAATCAACATGGGAAGAGATGCTTGAGTTCTTCCCGATCGATGAGCTCATCTCGAAAAAGATTGTTCTCGATCTCTCCCAGCTTCTAAGAGACAAATTCAAATGAAAGTCATCGTCATCTCCGGGCCGACAGCTTCAGGGAAGACTGATATGGCCGTTGAACTTGCTCTGAAGTTTGGTGGCGAAGTTGTGAATTTTGATTCTCTTCTCCTCTATAAAGAAATCAACATCGGTACAGCAAAACCAACGCCGGAAGAGCGAAAAACAATTCCTCACCATATGGTTGACGTAAGAAGCATTTCAAATCCCATGAATGCTGCTGACTATGCCCGAGAAGCTCTTCCCATCATAGAAAAATTGCTCGATGAAAAAAAGCTGGTCTTTGTTGTCGGTGGAAGTGGATTTTACCTGCAGGCCTTACTCAAAGGAATGTATGAATCCATCACGACACCGGAAGAAATCATATCGAAGTCAGATGCTCTTTATGAAGCTGAAGGCATTGCCCCCTTTCTGGAAATATTAAAAAATCACGATGTGAAAAGCTTTGAACGTTTTCATGAAAACGATCATTACAGGCTTCGTCGAGCTGTAGAACACTGGTGGACAACGGGCTTCCCTATGTCGGAAGCACGGGAAGAGAAAGATCAGTCGAATGAGAAGATGAATCGTCCCACCATTCATGACTGGGATCTCCTGCATATCCATCTCGATCTTCCTAAGGAAGAGCATATCCAGATTATTGAGAAACGAACGGACAGGATGCTGAGCTCGGGACTTATTGAAGAAGTGCGCGACCTTCTCGCAAAAGGTTTCACAGGTCTTGAGAAACCTCTCCAGAGTATCGGCTACAAAGAGACACTTGATTTTATCAATGGTGTTTATAAGAACATTTCGGAATGTAGAGAGAGAATTGTCATTTCAACGAGACAGCTGGCGAAATCACAAAGAACCTGGTTTAAACGGGATCCATTCAAAGAGACATATCATCCACTCCTGCAGAGACAAGAAATCTCTGCAAGAGTGGAGAAGTTTATTAATTCTCAGGAGTAAGAGACATATTCACAGTGTTCGGAAGCATTGGAAGGCTTTGCTTAGGGAATTCACCTGTAAGTGCATTCAAGAAAGCGACAATGTCCTGAACTTGAGTATCGTTAAGATCCATATCTAACTGAGTCTTCGCCATAACACGAACTGCTTCATCAAGAGTCTTAACTTTACCGTTGTGGAAATATGGAGCTGTAATAGCAACGTTTCTCCATGTCGGAACACGCCAGTGATTCTTGTCGTCAGCTTTCTTCGTTACTTCGTAGCGACCAAGGTCAGATGTGATGTCGTACATCTTGTCGTATTTTGATCCAGGGATCTGAGGGAATGGCTGGTAGTTACCTTCACCCATTTTCTGATCGCCAGCAAAGTTCACGCCTGTGTGACATGAAGTACATCCGATCTCATCAACAAGCTTCATCCCGCGAATCTGCTGAGCATTCATCGCTTTCTTGTTACCCTTCATGTATTTATCGAAAGGAGAATTTGGAGTGATAAGAGTTCTCTCATAAGCAGCGATTGCTTTTGCTGCATTCGTGATAGTTGGCTCTTTCTCTTTAGGGAAAACTTTTTTGAATGCCTGGATGTAACCAGGAATCTGTTTGATACGTTCAATCACGAGATCGTGAGATGTCATACCCATTTCTACTGAGTTTACAAGAGGGCCTAAGGCCTGCTCTTCAAGAGTTGCAGCACGTCCATCCCAGAACTGAACTGTGTGGAAAGCTGAGTTCCAGACTGTAGGTGAACCACGTCCACCACGCTGCCCGTGAATACCTGCACCGACTGGACGACCATCGCCACCGTGGAACATGACGTTGTGGCAAGAGTTACACGAAATGGTTCCATCCATCGATAAACGAGGATCGAAGAAAAGCATCTTCCCTAATTCAATCTTCGCAGGTGACTGTGGGTTATCTGCCGGAATTGGCGGTTGATCAGGCAGGGCCTTAAACTCGGCCTGGACTGACATTGATGCCAGTGTCATCAATGTGAATAAGGTTTTTCTTAGGTGCATTTAAACTCCCTCTTTAGTAAAATAAATCTAAGTTGATTTTAATATTAATTCAAATAAGGGCAAATAGAAGATAACTATGGCCCGATAAAAAAACACTATGATGCAAGCCAATGACAAATTGAAAGTGATCGTGATTTCCGACGGTACCGGAGAGACGGCATCGGCCATTACCCGTGCTGCCATGACACAGTTTCAGGACAAAGAGATCTTTTTCACGCGCTACAAAAATATTCGAACGAAAGAACAAATCGACGCTATCTTTCAGGAAGCTGCGATTCACCACGATATCGTCGTCTATACGATCGTATCGGTAGAACTACGTGCTTATATCGCTGAACGCTCGAAACGAGATCATGTCCGCTCAGTAGATGTGATGGGTCCTCTTCTCACGACATTCTCAAATTTCTTTGAAGCAGAACCAAATTATCAGCCCGGACTTCTCCATGCTGTGAACGATCAATATTTTAAGCGTGTTGCTGCAATTGAATTCACCTTGAATCATGATGACGGCCGCAACATCAACTCTCTTGAAGAGGCCGATGTTGTTCTTGTTGGTATTTCTCGTACATCTAAAACTCCCCTTTCAATGTATCTCTCGCTTGAGGGCATTAAGACTGTGAACGTTCCGATCGTAATGGGAGTCACTCTCCCGGAAAAACTTTTCCAGGTCGACCAGAGAAAAATTTTCGGTCTGACAATTGATCCTGATGAACTCTTCAGGATTCGTAAGAATCGTCTTTCACGCCTTGGTCTTGCCAATGATGAAGGTGACTATGCCGACATCGCTAAAGTCACAGAAGAAATTGAATGGGCGAATCGCATTTTCTCAGAGAATAAGCGCTGGCCGGTTTTCAACGTGACTGGAAAGGCCCTAGAAGAAACAGCTGCTGAGATTATCAAGCTCCTTAACATGCGTAAGGTGAATCGTTTTAAACAATCTAAGAGATTTGAAGATCCGAAACCGACTGAAGAGTAAGACAAATAAAAAAAGCCCTCGAAAGAGGGCTTTTTTTATTCTAAGAAATGTTTTTTGTTTTCTTCGATGCTGAACTCAACTTTCTTCTCTGTGCCGAGAATCGGGTTCACCACTCTCGCCTGATATGTTCCTTCCGGAACTTCAATATCTTTGAAAGGAAGCTGTCTCTCAATTGTCTCTCCGCCTTCTTCGTAAACGAGTTTCGAACCGGCAGTATAGTTTTGTGAAGTTGTAAGAAGACCCATACGAGCTTTTTCAAGCTCAGGAACTGCTACAACCTGAGAGTTCATTTCTTTTGTCAGGGTCAGTTTCTTCACGAATGGTACGTAACCAGGTCGCTTAACAGAAACTGTGACTTCCTGGTCGAGGTCAACTTTCAACGGACGACCAAGAGATTCGATCTTCTGGCCATTCAGGTAAACTTCCATCGAAATATCAACGCCACTCAGGATGACCTTACCGCCAACTGCAACTTCAGCTGCAGTCTCGATCGCTTTTTTACGTTCTGATTTCTGAACTGGTTCAGATGAAATAGTACGACCAGCTTCTTCACCATGGATCATCTTGTGAAGGTTAAAACCTGTCATGCTTTCAACCATGTCACCTTGCAGGTATGCAAGAGCGGCGAATGAAGCAGCAAAGATTAAAACGATAGCTGCTGCTGGTGAAGACTTTTCATCTTCTTCCTCTCTTGCGGCCATTTCCTTTCTGCTCATCACTCGACTTGAAGTCTTGTCTTTTGAAGGCTTGATCGTAGAACCAGAAGAGTTAACTTTCTTATTCTTCGAAGTATCCTTCGCCTGCTGCATGGATGCTTTAGAAAGCTTTCTAGTCGCAGTTTTGTCTCTGTTGCTTTGATCTAAACCGATTTCTACCTGTACCGGATTAATATCAAGTTCGATCTCACGGATTTTCTCACGTTCAGGCTCTTTCGGCTCTTTTGAAGCAGTCGGACGCGCGCTTGCGACGTCTTTCTTGCTGATCTTACCTGTCTTCGATTCTTCCTGCTTCATCTCTTCGATGTAAGGCTGAATATCGATACTTCCGTACTCAACGAACTTAACACTGTCTTTCTGAAGTTCTGCTTTGAACAGATCATCAGCGAATGTCTTCAAGTCAGATGCGTTGAATTCCGGATATGTTGAATAGAGGAAACGTACAAGAGCACGGTTCATCTGATCAAGGTTTTCATAACGGTGAGCACGGTCTTTCGAAAGTGCTTTCATCACGATCGCATCAAGCTCTTTTGGAACTGATGGATTGATTTCTGATGGTGGAATAATCTTACACGCCTGAATCTGCTTCAGTACTGCAAGGTCATTGTTCGCCTGGAAAAGCTTACGTGAACAAAGAAGTTCCCAGAGAGTAATCCCTACTGCGAACTCATCGTAACGTGCATCGAGGTCAAGACCATCAAGATATTCAGGAGCAAGATAAGATAGTTTACCTTTGATCGTACCGGCCTGAGTTGCCTCAGAGTTCGTACTTGCTTTCGCAATACCGAAGTCGATTACCTTCACTGCACCATCATACGTAAGCATGATGTTGTGTGGAGAGATATCACGGTGAACGATGTTGTACGGCTTACCAGTAAGTTTATCAGTGAACGTGTGTGCATAGTGAAGACCAAGACACACCTGAGAAATAATGTAACAAGAGATCTCAACCGGGAAGACGACTTTCTTTTCTTTAAGACGATCAAGATACTGCTTTAAGTTTGCACCATGGATGTACTCCATCGCAGTATAGAGCTGACCGTTAGTCTTACCGTAATCGTAAACTTGCATGATGTTCGGGTGAAGCATACCGAATGTGATGTTAAGCTCATCCTGGAACATGCGGACGAAAGCTTCATCATTCGAGAATTGAGGCTGAACCATCTTCACGGCAACGAGCTTGTTTGCCTGCTCACCGAGATGGCGAGCACGACAAATTTTGGCCATACCACCATCTACCAGGTGGTCCAAAATTAGATACTTTCCGAATCGTTGAAATTTTTTGTCGCTCATATTGCCTCAAGTACCTATCGGTCGAATGAGGGAAATCTTAAGCAAAATCAGGCTTTAAAGGGTAATTAAGGGCCGTCAGAGAGATTTCAGTATGTTGGAGCTTATGGCTCAACTTCCAGCTGCTTGAAACTTGGAAAGTTAATAGCAATGGCCTGAGTTCCCAAAAGAGATGGCGAACGCTTACAGTACCCCATCACTTTATAGTTCTGAAGACGCCAGTCACTTGCTGAGGGATGACTTTTTAAAGACTGAGCAAATGTGTTGAGAACCACATCATCATATCCATTGAGTTTCATCTGTTCACGAAAGTTAACGTGTGAAATTTTTGATGGATCAGCGCTGTAGTTGGCAGAAACGAGGAACGTTTCACACTTAGAGAAAAACTCTTTTTCACTCGGAGAAAACCATTTTGAGAATGGTGAATCCAGATCAGCTTTCCAGAGAAGTGCATCGAAGTATAACGTCACACCGTGATACCAGCTCATTCGTCTGAACGTTAAAGCATCAGGCCAGGTCTCTTTATGATGAATCCCACCACGAAGAAATACTCTTCCTTTCGTCGTCTGGTTATATGTTTTGTAGCTGGCACAACCAACCAACGCTAGAAGAGTAAGAGTGATGATGGCTTTCATGGGGACTCCTTAAGCTGCTTATCGACCCAGCTTTTCATGGTCTGGAAAATATCCTGACGATCGATTTCATTCCAGAGCTCATGATAGTGTTCTGGATATTGTATGACTGTGGTGAGCTGTTTATCAATCCCGTGAGCGAAAAGAACTGTGCTAGTGGGATCTACGATCTTATCAGCACCAGCAATCAAGAACAGGCTTGGAATGCGGAGGTAATAAGACAGACCAATGATCTTGTTACTCGCCTCTATCACTTCACGTGCCATGCGAACGCTCATATATTTCGGAATCATTGAATCAGTATCAAAATCGTTGGCCCGGTCAGCATCTCGCGTGAGATCAATGCCTTTGTAAATCATGGGTAAATGAAGCTTTGGTGTGAGTTTATCGAGCCTCTCCAGTAGTGGAAGCGACACTGGTGCAAGTATCGTCTGAGGACGGATACAAGGGCTTGAGAAGATAAGCCCCTTAACTGGAAATGGAAATGAATATGAAGAATCCAGAAGTCTCGTCAAAGTAATGAGACCACCCAAGCTATGAGCACAGATAAAAGTCTCCGTATCGCTTGAATTTTTAGAGTAAACATATTGAGCAACAGTGTAGAAGTCCTCTACATAATGCTTGAAACTTTCAACATAGGCGCGAGTCCCGCCTGATCTTCCGTGTCCGATGTTATCAAAAATCGTAATAGCGAGATCCTGATAATTTCTGAGAAGAAAGTAAACGAGTTCCATGTGGCGACCCGAATGCTCGACCGCTCCATGAACCAGGAAAAAATGAAGTTTCGGTTTTCCCCTGTAAAAATGGCGGATAAAAATCGAAGATTCCCCGTCATGTGCAGGGACAGAATGATCTTCGGTTTTATAAGGGACAATCGCCTTTGCCACTATTAATTTTCTTGTACGTATTTTTCAATCGAACGTTTTGCTTCTTCAGAAAGGTTCTGAAAACGGAAAGAGAAGCCTGCATTACCTTCGAGAATTCTCACGACCACACCAGATGCAGTGAAGTGATACTCCGAGTTTTCTGGATGCACATTGATTGTTATCTTGTCTCCGGCATTACCCTGGAAATTATCGAGAAGAATCTGCATACCGCCGATCGAGATATCACGGCAGATGCCTTCGAAAAGATTCTTATTATTCTGGATAAAAAGACGGGCAATAAAAGGCTTTCTTGTCTGAAGTCTTCTCTCTGAATCTTTAATGACAGGTGGGAGCTCTTCGAAAATTTCCTGATACTCAGGAAGATCTGCAAGGAGTTTATAATTGTCAGTACCCTTGATGAAGACTTCCGTCTTACCGTTGATACGATTCTCTTTAAAGAGACGCTTCATGAGATTGATCGAATAAGGACCGTACTCTACAGGAGGAGCGCCACGATCATTCCCTACTCTGATCCAGATAATATTCTCATCAGGATTTTGATCTTTTAGTTTTACTTCTTTTTTAGGAACAGGAGCTGCAACTGGGGCTGCAGGTTTTGGTAGTTCCATTTGCGGAGTTGGAATTTGTGCTGGTGCAACTTCTTGCTGTAGCTCAGTTACATCTTTAATTTTCTTCCAGTTCTCAAAACCTTTTTTCCAAACGAAGTCTTCTGTCTTCAATTCAAGATTTTGAATCATTGATTCGATCACTTCGATTGCGACCGGTCCGTGACGATTGCCTTTTTGAACGTAATACCAGTTATCGGCCATACTTTCCTCAACCCATTGAAATAATTATTAATAATATAATACTCCAAGGAAGCCGAAAATCAGGTCTAAGGGCAAGATTTTCCTCACCTTTCTACCCTGTCTGACCAGTCGGGTATTACCTATAAAGTTAAAGTTTTCTCAAGCATTCTCCGATCAGCTAGGTAGGAACTCCCTTAAGGTGTGATTATGAAAATACAATGGTCAGTTTTTTATGTTCTCTTTCTCTTTATCCTCGCTGGATGTGGAAGCGAACAATTCGGAGCGGCCCCGCAGTCTTCGACGAGTAATCCGAACGCGGTTTCAAGCTTCAATCAACTCTCATGTACATCATCCACTTTAATCAAACCCAAAGTAGATATCCTTTATGTTGTAGATAACTCAGGTTCATCTTTCTATATCCCTACGCAAGTCAAACAAGCGATCGTGGAAACAGTAGGAAAGGTTTCTCAAGAATTTGATTATCGAATTATTGGTACCCCCCTCATTCCTGATTCAACGCCTAATGATGACTACCAAGTTTTAACAAACTCAGTAGACACGCTTCCTAATCCTGGAAGAAAAGTAATCTCGGCAAGTGAATTAAACTTCTTCGCGAATCCCGGAACATTGTATGCTCCAGAAAGAGGATTAAAGACGATTGTAGAATTTATCAATACAAGCGGTGTAATTAGATCCAATGCACACCTAGTTGTAGTCGTTGTTTCGAACGGTAGAGATACTGAAGTTGAAACTGATCCTCAAGGTAACGGTAACACTCAGCAGACAAGTGTTTTCTCTACTCGATATAATTATCTCGCAAACCTTAAAGCAAACCCATACCAGCTCCACTTCTATTCTGCGACTGCCAAGAGCAATACTTGTGGCCGTACAACTTCATCAAGTGACTATGCAACTTATGAAGGCTGGAGAAAATCAACACTTTCCTATGTTGCAATGGCTGACTCGTTACCTAATGGAACGAGCTATGATCTTTGTAATCAATCAGTGAGCAATATTTTTGGATACGTTAATAGCGCGATTCAACAAGAAATTATTCCTCATACATACCGCTTCTTCCCAATGAATTTTGCGAAAGCTTCTGACACTCGCAACACATTCGGTGAAATCAAAGTATTCAAAGTGAGTGGTAATAACGCTCCAGTTGAGTTGTCGTCAGGCTGGGCCTACCATGAATCTCCATCAGGAATGGAAAATACAAGAGAACTTCCAACTGTTGGCGAGCCTGTAAGCGGTCGTCACTTCATCAGATTTGATAATAATAGTCTTGTGACTTACCCGGACTGTATCCAGATCAGATCATCGTCTCGTACTGAATACTTTGGTTATGTTGTTCTTCCAAATCAGCCGCAGCCTGCGACGATTTCATTGAGAATTAACGGTGCGACGATTCCACAGAGTTCAACCAATGGTTGG